>JBQCEX010000148.1:0-8350 GCA_051959855.1 Flavipsychrobacter sp.
TGGCAGTAGCAGCAATCTTTCTTATAGCCTTCATCTGGAGCATAAAAACCAATCAATACGAAGACCAAAAAGGATCTGCTTTGCGCATGCTTTATGATAATGACACGGACACTAATAATAAGTAAATATTAAAACTGCGTAATAGATGCAAAATTCATCACAGCCTGAAAAACAAGCTCAGGAAACTTCAACACAGGCAGCTACGCTGAACTCCAGCATTGGCGAAATGGATAAGTTCTTTTATGACAACAAGATCGTTAAATGGTTTGCATATGCTACCATTTTCTGGGGCATTGTAGGTATGCTTGCGGGCTTGTATGCTGCAGCAGAGCTGGTATGGCCGGGCCTTAGCTTCAATACAGCACCCACTACATTTGGCCGTGTGCGCCCTGTACATACCAATGCAGTGATATTTGCATTTGTAGGCAATGGCATATTCATGGGCGTTTACTATTCGCTGCAGCGCCTGTGTAAGACACGCATGTTTAGCGATAAGCTCAGCAAAATACATTTCTGGGGCTGGCAGTCAATCATTGTATTTGGCACCATCACTTTGCTAGCGGGCTATACTACTGGTAAAGAATATGCAGAATTAGAATGGCCTATAGACATAATGATAGCCATAGTATGGGTAACCTTTGGCTGGAATATGTTTGGCACTATACTAAAGCGCCGTGAACGTCATTTGTATGTAGCCATCTGGTTCTATATAGCAACTTTTGTAACAGTAGCAATGCTGCACATTGTTAACTCAGTAGAGCTTCCATTTTCAGCATTAAAATCATATTCATGGTATGCCGGCGTGCAGGACGCATTGGTGCAGTGGTGGTATGGACATAATGCGGTAGCATTCTTCCTTACTACCCCTTACCTGGGATTAATGTATTATTTCCTGCCCAAGGCAGCCAATCGTCCTGTATATTCTTATCGTCTTTCAATTGTTCACTTCTGGGCACTAATCTTCTTATATATATGGGCAGGTCCACACCATCTTTTATATAGCGCCTTGCCTGATTGGGCACAATCACTAGGAACTGTATTTTCTGTTATGCTCATCGCACCGTCCTGGGGTGGCATGATAAATGGATTGCTTACACTTCGTGGTGCATGGGACAAGGTTCGTGAGGATGTAGTGTTGAAATTCATGGTAGTTGCTATAACAGCATACGGTATGGCAACATTTGAAGGCCCGATGCTGAGCCTGAAAAGCGTGAATGCTATAAGCCACTTTACAGATTGGACAATAGCCCACGTGCATATTGGCGCATTAGGCTGGAATGGTTTCCTGACATTTGGTATCCTTTATTGGCTAATACCACGCATATTTAAAACGCAGCTCTACTCTACCAAGTTGGCTAACTGGCACTTCCTTATAGGTACATTAGGTATCGTTTTCTATGCCATCCCTATGTACTGGGCAGGTTTTATGCAAAGTCTTGCATGGAAAGAGTTCACTCCGGAAGGCCAATTAAAATACCAGTTCCTGGAAACCGTACAACAGATGAAGCCATTCTATGCAATGCGTGGCGTAGGTGGTACACTGTACCTGATAGGAGCATTGATGATGACCTATAATTTATTCAAAACAGTTCGTTCAGGCAAGGCAGTAGATAACGAACCTGCAGAAGCAATGCCATTAGCCAAGAGTTACCAGATACATGGTAAAGAACACTGGCATCGCTGGATTGAACGTCGCCCTGTGCAATTTATGTTCTGGAGCCTTGTTGTAGTGCTGGTAGGTGGCGTGGTTGAATTTGTACCAACATTCCTTGTAAAAAGTAACATACCTACTATAGCAAGTGTAAAACCGTATACACCGCTCGAGCTGCAAGGTCGTGATATATATGTGAGGGAAGGTTGCTATACATGCCACAGTCAAATGATTCGCCCGTTCCGTAGCGAGGTAGCGAGGTATGGCGAATACTCGAAAGCAGGCGAGTTTGTATATGACCACCCATTCCAGTGGGGCAGTAAGCGCACGGGACCAGATCTGGCTCGTGTAGGTGGCAAATACCCTGACAGCTGGCATTTCAACCATATGTACGAACCAAGCAGCATGTCACCGGGATCTGTAATGCCACGCTACACCTGGCTATTCGATAATAAACTCGATACCGCAATAACCCCGGCTAAAATACGAGCTATGCAAACATTAGGAGTACCCTACCCCGCAGGCTATGACAAAATTGCTAATAGAGACCTCATGAAGCAGGCGGATCAAATAACGGGTAACCTGGCAAAAGACAAAATAAACATTAAGAGTGACAGGGAAATAATAGCGGTAATAGCATACCTGCAGCGCTTAGGAAAGGATATAAAAATGGAACAGAAAACAGCCGCAGTTCAATAAAGCAAATCGTTAACGCTCAAACATTAAGCAATGAAATTCATAAACTATCTGGAAACCATAACCGGTGTTTCAATATATCCGCTCATATCCCTGCTGGTGTTCTTTATCTTCTTTACAGTGCTCACTATATGGGCTTTTAAGGCAAGCAGGAAATATATGGTGGCCATGAAAAACATTCCACTGTCTGAAGACAATAACAATAACAACATTAACTAATAACTATGCGCACATCTTTTGTAAGATTTTTATCAACAACAGCTCTACTGGCACTACCAGCCATGCTGTGGGCAGAGGAGCCTGCAAAACAGGCGGACAAAGGCAGCTCATATAACATGGTATTAATATCATTAGTAACACTTATGGTGATATTGTTATTCGTCATAGGTGGCCTTAGCTACGTATTGCGTCAACTGGTATTCACCTACAGAGATAAAGAAAGAGCTAAAAGAAGCAATAATATAGCAGCCAAAGCAATTTTATTCTTATTAGCATTATCAATACCATCATATGTGATGGCCCAGGCAGCGGCAGACACTACAGTTGCAGTAAAGCATGTCTCGCCATACATCAATGGCATAGCGCGAGCAGACTTCTATGCATTAATGTCTTTCATAGGTTTTGAGCTATTTATCATATTTTCTTTATTGCTTATTATTCGCACTATTATCCGACTGTTGCGCGACAGGCCTGAACTGCATGCTGAAGCAAAAGCGATACGCAGAAGGTCCTTCTTTGAGCGCTTCAATAAATCGGTAGCTGTAGAAAACGAAGCTGCGATACTTACTGACCACGATTATGATGGTATTCGTGAGCTGGATAACGATTTGCCTCCCTGGTGGAAATATGGATTTTACGTGACCATTGTTGTCGCTATAATATACGTATGGTATTTCAATTTTGGTGGTGGCCCAAGCCAGACGGAAGAATATATAGCAGAGGTACACAAAGCTGATGAAGAAAAAGCAGAGTACCTGGCAAAAACAGCAAACAATGTGGATGAAAATACAGTGAAGCCGGTAACAGATCCCGCAGCTTTAGGCACAGCTCAAAATACATTCCAGACCATATGCTCTGCTTGTCATGCTAAAGATGGTGGCGGAGGTGTAGGCCCTAATCTGACTGATGATTATTGGATACATGGTGGTAACATCAAAGATGTATTCAAGTCAATAAAATATGGCTGGCCTGATAAAGGTATGAAAAGCTGGAAGGATGATTTTTCACCTACACAAATTGCAGCATTGGCTACCTATGTAAAGTCATTGCATGGCACTAAGCCAGCTGCGCCAAAAGACAAACAAGGCGAACTATATGTAGAAAGTGGGGCTAAACCAACAGACAGTACTGCTAACTTAAAAACAGACGACAAAAAAGCAGCCCTTACAATAAAGGATAAGGAAGGTAACGCTTCAAAAAGCTAAACAATGGGTAACGAAGTACAGGAAGTCTCTTTCAGAGACAGGGTAGCGACTATAGATAAAGAAGGGAAAAGAGTCTGGATATTTCCTCAAAAGCCAAAAGGGAAATTATACAATCGTCGTACACTATTTACCCTATTTTATTTAATAGTGTTCTTTAGTTTGCCATTTATTAAAGTGGATGGTCATCCTATCTTCATGATCAATATCCTGGAGCGAAAGTTTATTCTTTTTGGTCAAATATTCTGGCCGCAGGATTTTTTCATCTTCGGATTGGGCATGGTGGTGTTTGTAGTGTTCGTTACGCTATTCACAGTTGTATTTGGCCGTATTTTTTGTGGCTGGATGTGCCCGCAAACTATATTCATGGAGATGGTCTTCAGGAAAATAGAATACTGGATAGAAGGTGATCGCTCTGCCCAAATGATGCTTGCAAAAGAACCCTGGCATGCTAAAAAAATAATAAAGAAAAGCAGTAAATGGATAACATTCTGGTTGGTTAGCTTTATCATTGCCAATACCTTCCTTGCCTATATAATAGGTGTTGACGAGCTTGAAAAGATAGTAACAGAGCCGATCAGTAAACACATCGGAGGTTTTACTTCAATTTTCATTTTTACTTCCGTATTCTTTTTTATTTATCTGTGGTTTCGCGAGCAGGTATGTACCGTTGTATGTCCTTATGGCCGTTTGCAAAGTGTTTTACTGGACAGCAATTCCATCATCGTTGCTTACGACTATGTACGTGGCGAACCACGTGGCAAATTCAAAAAGAACCAGGAACGTGAAATTGGTGATTGTATTGACTGCGCACAATGTGTAAAAGTATGTCCTACCGGGATAGACATCCGTAATGGCACCCAGATGGAATGCGTAAACTGTACGGCTTGCATAGATGCCTGCAACCATATGATGGAAGCAGTAGGGTTACCGAAAGGATTGATACGCTATGATTCTGAGAACGGCATAAAGACAGGTAAACGTACAGGATTTACACCAAGAATGAAAGTATATACCGCTGTAATGACCGTATTGCTTGGCATACTGGCATTTTTGTTAGCGAGTCGTACAGATGTAGATGTAAACATGCTGCGAACACCAGGACAGCTGTACCAGCAAGATGACCACCAGCTCAGCAATCTATACAATTACAAACTCATCAATAAAACATATCAAGACAAAATGGTCACCTTAAAACCGGAGAACTTTAAAGGAACTATTAAGCTGGTAGGCGAAACTCAGCTGAAAATTCCTAAGGAAGGATATACATCAGGTTCTATGTTCATATACATGGATAGCAAAGATGTAACGAAGAGAAAAACTATGCTTGATATAGGTGTATATGAAGGCATCAAGAAAATAAAAACCATTCATACCAATTTCTTAGGACCATTTATTGGCGGCTAAAACATAATATTATGCAAATCAACTGGGGAACTAAAATAGCAATACTGTATTTATCATTTGTTGCGCTCATTGTTACACTTGTGGTGAGCAGTATGCATCAAAAATTTGATCTTGTCTCCAAAGACTATTATAAACAAGAGATAGAATATCAACGAGTAATTGACGCCTCAAAGAACCAGGCTGCCCTGTCTGCTCCGGTAGCTATAACCAAATCTGGCAATGAAGTAATTGTAAACTTCCCGCAGGACTTTAAAAATAAAAGCATTTCGGGCACTATTCAGTTCTATTCGCCAATAGATGCTTCAATGGATAAGCAATTCAATATTGCAGCCATGAATAACAGCATGGCCATCAATAATAAAGACTTGCAAAAGACTAACTACAAAGTAAAATTAAGCTGGCAGGCAGATGGTAAGAACTACTACCAGGAGTCTGACATTAATATGAACTAGCATGAATACGCTCACCCTTACAATGGCTTTACTGATGGGCTTTACCGGCAGCCTGCATTGTGCAGGCATGTGCGGGCCTATTATTTGGGTCATGCCGTTTCAGCTGTTCAAGGGCTTTAAAAAGGTGTTGGGCTTACTTCTATATCATACTGGCAGAATTAGCACTTATGCATTATTGGCGGTGATATTACATTCGTTCCGCAGTTTGTTTCAGCCGCAGGTGCAACAGTATATTTCTATTATACTGGGCGTAATGCTATTGTTAATTGGCCTGGCTTATTTCATCCCGGCAAGCAAAGTCAATATTGCTTTGCCCTGGACTGAATTTGTAAAAAAACAGATTGGTAAATTCATGGGCAAGCCGGCTGTATTTCCATTATTCATTACCGGCATTTTAAATGGCCTGTTACCTTGCGGGCTTGTGTATATGGCTTTGTCCGCTTCTGTTACTGCCCCAACCATATCTCAGGCTGTAGTTACCATGTATGCTTTTGGCATTGGTACTTTACCAATGCTAATCTCATTAACGCTACTGAAAAACAAAGCAAGGTTTCTGCATTTTCAACTAGCAAAGAAGCTGGTACCGGTTGTCATGTTTGCTTTAGGCAGTTTGTTTGTGCTTCGCGGCATGAACCTCGGCATTCCTTATCTAAGTCCTAAAGTAAAAGCTACAGCTCAGGGTGTAAAAGCATCTTGCTGCCATAAGAACAAAAGTGAATTGAAAGTATTTAGCAATGATTGATATAGCGCTGTTACAGAAGTATAATGTTCCCGTACCAAGATATACGAGCTACCCTACTGTGCCTTACTGGCATGAGCATATAGACCTTGAAGAATGGAAACGCGTTTTCAAACAACAGTTTATAAAAGGAAATGCTGAGGAAGGAATAAGCCTTTACCTGCACCTGCCCTTCTGTGAGTCACTTTGTACTTATTGTGGCTGCAATAAGAAGATCACAACTAACCACAGTGTAGAGAATGTGTATATGGATGCAATTCTTAAAGAATGGCGTATGTATGTTGCATTGATGGGTGAGCAGCCTAAATTAAGAGAACTACATTTAGGTGGCGGCACCCCTACCTTCTTCTCTCCTGTGCATCTTAAGCAGCTACTTTCCACTCTTCTAGAAGACTGTAAGTTGATGCCGGGCTATGACTTTAGCATTGAAGGGCATCCGAACAACACGACGATCTGGCATTTGCAGACTTTATATGACCTGGGCTTCAGGCGCATAAGCTACGGCGTGCAGGATAACAATCCCGAAGTGCAGCATGTCATCAATCGCATACAGCCATTTGAAAATGTGAAACGTGCAACGGAACAGGCTAGGGCTATAGGTTTTACTTCAGTGAACTTTGATCTGATATATGGGCTGCCACTGCAAAACGTGACCCGCATTACGAATACAATAGAGCAATGCATTAGCCTTAAGCCTGACAGAGTTGCTTTTTACAGTTATGCTCATGTACCCTGGACGAGTAAAGCACAACGCCTATTCGATGAACATGATCTTCCTTCTGCAGAGGAAAAGATGGAACTATACCTTACCGGTAAAAAGCTATTTGCAGCAGCCGGCTATTCTGATATAGGTATGGACCATTTTGCATTGCCTCATGATGATCTTTATAAAGCATGGAAGAACAACACACTTCACCGCAACTTTATGGGCTACACTACCCAGAAGACCTCTATGCTGCTGGGGCTTGGTGTTTCTGCTATCAGCGATACAGGTAATGCCTTTGCACAGAATGTGAAGACATTGCATGACTACTATGCACTAATAGAGCAAAACACCATACCGGTACAGAAAGGATATTTCCTGAATGATGAAGACATTGCTTTTAGAAAATATATCCTTAACATCAGTTGCCAGGGGCGAACAATCTTTGCTGCAGAACATCTGCCAATACTTGAGGAATTCACTTTCCCGGAATTGCAAGGCTTAACGGATGATGGCCTTGTAACTTATGATAGGCAGGGGCTGCAGGTGACTGAATTAGGGCAAAATTTTATACGAAATATTTGCAAAGCATTTGATCTTCATTTATTAAGGAATGCCCAGGCTAAAGCTATTTTCAGCAAAGCTATTTAGCCATACAATCTTATCCCCAACAATTTGCTACTATATATAGTAAGCAGCGGATATTATTAAAAAAAATCTACTATCCTTTGCTTCTGCATTTTGTGGATAGCCCTTACATTCGCAGTCCTTAACCGTTACACATGCTGGAATTTTCTGAGGGCGTAGCCGCCAAATTGAACATCAAGGAATCGCAGGTAGCTGCTGTGCTGCAATTGCTGAATGAGGGTGCTACCATACCATTTATTGCACGCTATCGTAAGGATAAAACCGGGGCGCTGGACGAAGTGGAGATCCAAAAGATAGAGGATGAGGCCAAGTTTCAGAAGGAGTTTTCTGAACGTAAAGCTTTCATTGAGAAGACCATTACCGAGCAGGGCAAGATGACCGAAGCGCTGCAGGATAAGCTGAATAAAGCGACGAGCATTGCAGCGCTGGAGGATATTTACCTGCCATATAAGCCGAAGCGCAAAACCAAAGCACAAACAGCCAGAGAGAATGGCCTGGAACCACTGGCGCTTAAGATATTTGAGCAAGAGCAGTTCGATCTGCAAGGTGAGGCTGTCAACTACATCAATGACAATGTAAAAACAGCAGATGAAGCGCTACAGGGTGCACGTGACATCATTGCGGAAATGATCA
>JBQCEX010000149.1:0-3622 GCA_051959855.1 Flavipsychrobacter sp.
ATGGCAGCCCGATTTAGCACAGCTACTTAGGAATATAGGCAACACGTCACGCTGAAAGCATACAGTAGTGTCAACATACATTGTACTGCTGTCTATAGGCGGCGTTACTACTTTCACGGTAGTATCTTTAGAATTGAGAGCCGGTGTAAACGACTTGTGTGTGCAGGAAATGCTAAGTACTGAACAAAGCAGGATAACGTATAACTTCCTCATGAAGAAATAAATATCCGCAAATGTACAGGCGACACACGCACCAGCTGATTACCAAATCGTTAAGCAATTATTATTGAAGGGCATAAGTTCTGGTTGGAGTCCTGTTATGATCTGCCCAAAACGCAAGCAATACAAATACCCATTGTAGCTGTGCGCTCCATGCTATAGCAGTTACACTGGTAGGTGGCGGCGCGAACATATTAGCCGTATGCACTACCACAAGCAGAATGATGAGTATCCAGAATACATATCTGCCAATAGCATTCTTGGCTTTGGTAGTTTGCAGATACATGATAAGGCCTGCAATAAAAATAAACCCTTCCAGCAAGCCGGTAAGCGCGGGGTAATTCCACAAACCTAACCCAACGCGTGGTGAATTACCGGGATATAATGGCAGGTCAGGACGATGAACAATGAAATCAAGCACCCAATGACTTACCACGCATAACCCAAGCACTGATGCATATTTTGCATTCTTCCTGATAAGCCAGTAAGAGAACCCAAACAGTAATCCCCATGCTAGTACCATCAGCAGGCTATGCGAAATAGGATAGTCTGTAAAATCAAGCGGGGTGGCTTTAGTGATACCCGGCGCTATTGTTACGTGCTCGACGTTAAACAGCAGCAAAGTCGGCCATAGTAAATCAAGAAACTGTGCAGCAATAAAAAGCAATCCAAGTGATAATGCAGGTGCAGCCTTCTTCGCTCCGAGGCCTACACCAAAATGTCCAATAAACATAGGCTTATAAATTTATTATCAGCATGAAACGATTAAACAAACTTACATTTTACTTTCAACAATACACATAGTTAAGCAACTGTTATTCAGACAGTATTACATCAACCGTTTTATTATAGCTATTTAATATTGCCAACATTAAATAAGTGTAATGTCGTTAACCCTAACACTGAGAAAGCAGACAAGTATTAAGCAAAGTAATACAAAAAGCACATCTTACCTGCCTGGCCTTAATGGCATAAGAGCTATAGCTATTCTTATAGTTATTGCGGCTCACACAGATGAGTTTGCATATCTGTTCCATAGGCATTCAGTAGGATTAATTGGCAACGGAGTTGCTGTACACGCAGTTACTTTATTCTTTGTCTTGAGCGGTTACCTTATTACTTACCTTCTCATGTTGGAAAAGGAACGGTTCCAAAAAATTCATTTCAAAAAATTCTACATGCGCCGCGCATTAAGAATATGGCCCATCTATTTTCTAATGGTCGCTATTGCATATGTCATTCATATCCATGGCGATATTACACCTGAATATAAAGTAGTGACTATTTGTTTCCTTTACTACTTACTGTTTATACCTAATATATTCTTCGCTATGGGAGGCATCCTGCATCCCATTACGCCATTGTGGTCTATAGGTGTCGAGGAGCAATTCTACGCATTCTGGCCTTTTGTAATTGACAAGTCGCGAAATATCCTAAAGATGATGCTATTGATAATTGTAGTATATCTTGGCTTAAAGTTTACGCTTCAATTTATGCATCAGGCTAAGGCATTTCGTATTGTAAGTGTAACCCGAATAGATAGTATGGCAATTGGAGGTGTCGCTGCTTATTTACTGCTGAAAAATAATAAGCTACTTAAAATTGCATATCATCCCCTTGTTCAAATTGCTTGCTGGGCAACTATGATCTACTCGCTAATATTTGGCGCAATTCATGTATTCTCTATTCTCGACAGCGAATTGTATAGCATACTCTTCGCTATATTTATACTTAATGTTAGCAGCAATCCTAAAACAATTATCAGCACGGAGAATAAGACGCTGAACTTTTTAGGCAAGATATCTTATGGTTTGTTCGCTTATCATATGTCTGTGATATTTTTGCTGAGTTATCTGTTCAAACATCACAATCTCTATATTCCTGATAGGCTCTTTATTATTAGCATCTATATAATCACTTTGGCGATTACAATAGTTATAGCTTATTGCTCATACGAGTTTTTTGAAAAACGTTTCCTAAAATTAAAACAGCGATATGTAAACACATCCGCTCCACCGGTCACAACTGAAACAGGACTGGCAACAGCTTGACTACGTTAATATATAGCAGGTCCTGCAATTTGCATTTTTATGTCTTCACTTGAAAACAAGCCATCTGTTTCGCCCATTACTTCATCTACAAATCCAAAATTGCGGGCTTCTACTGCATTCAGGAATTTATCTCGCTTAAAAATCTCCTCTATCTCTTGCCTGCTATGGTTGGTGTGCTTTCCCATTAAATGGAAGAGCTGGTTTTGCAACCGCTCTTGTTCTTTATAAGCAATGCCTACATCTTCCGTATAACCTTTAGCACCACCACCAGTGGGATGCATATGCACCGTAGCATGCGGCAATGCGTACCGCTTGCCCTTGGCACCGGAACACAGTATAGCAGTAGCCATGCTCATAGTAGCACCAATAGCTACTGTAGATACGGGAGATTTCAGCATCTTCATGGTATCATATATAGCAAGACCTGCATACACACTACCGCCAGGGCTATTAATATAAAGGCTTATCTGGTAGTTGCTTTCACTGTCCAGGTATAGCATTTGGGCCACTATCAGATTAGCTACCTGGTCATCAATGGGCGAACCCAGAAAAATGATGCGCTCTTTTAGTAAAAGACTATAGATGTCATAGGCTCCCCGGGTGGAGCTATCCACCACAGTAGGAATAAGTATTGATGCCATATTATTTGAAGATTTTCTCTATTTCAGATCGAAAGCTAATGTCAGCAGTCAGTTGATTATAAAGAATCTCGAACTTCCTGCGCTGCTCTTCTCTGCCAAACCACTTTATAATGGAATGTGCAATGCCTTGCTTACGTACTTTATCTTTTAGCTCTGTATTAATAATCATCCGGGCCTCGAAAAGGCCTCTTTCTTCTGCAGGTAGCTTGCCTAGCAGGTATTCGTCTATCTGTTGTGCCTCAAGCAATGTACTCCTCATAAGCTTCCGTTTGTTTTATCTGTTCTCTTACCTTTTCCAGGCACTTATATTTCTGTACGCTTACTGAGTGTGCAGAGCCATAATTAAGGCTTTCTGCAACTTTTGTCGCCGGCCATTGTTTGTAATAAAAAGCTTGTAACAATTGAAGACACCGTTCGCCTGCATATCTTAATTGCTGCAATAATGGCTTATGACTTTGCTTTTCTTTATAAAAATCCAGTAATTCGTATTGCTCCTCATCAAACTCGAATGAAGTCAACTTCAGGTCCTCATTAAATTTCCTGACGCATAGTATGCGGGCAATACCAACAATATAATTTTTGGGCGAAGTATGCAGATCCAGTTTATTTGCCTGAACCTTTTCCAGGTAGATGATCAGGGCATCATGAAAGATATCTTTTGCAGACTCCAGATCCCCTCCTGAGCTCTTTACAAGCCTGGCTACAATAGGG
>JBQCEX010000150.1:0-2851 GCA_051959855.1 Flavipsychrobacter sp.
TGTGCGAAATTAATCTTTCGACATTCAAATTAGATAACAATTTATGAGCGTTTCCACTATTGATATTAAAGTGAAGAAAGTAGAAAAAAGCAGAATTAATCAGTTAGACCCTAATAATATCCAATTCGGTAAACTCTATTCCGACCATATGCTGGTGGCTGACTATGACAACGGTGAGTGGAAACCTGCTGAAATAGTACCTTTTTCTAATCTTAGCCTTAGCCCCGCAACAACATTTATGCACTATGGTCAGGCAATATTTGAAGGTGTAAAGGCATACAGAAGCCCGGAAGGTGAAATATCTATCTTCCGCCCACATGACAATTGGAAAAGAATGAACCGTTCTGCAGAACGCATGGCAATGCCTGATGTTCCTGAAGAATTGTTTATGGAAGGTATTCGCAAGCTAATAGAAATTGATAGTCAATGGGTGCCTGAACAGGATGGTACTGCGTTATATATCCGTCCTTTCATGATAGCTGTGGATGAATTCATAGGCGTTAGACCGGCTGAAAAATTTAAGTTCATTATCATCACTAGCCCCGCTGGCCCATACTATAGCAAACCAGTTTCTATATATGTGCAGGATAAATATGTTCGCGCATTCCCTGGCGGCATAGGCTTTACAAAGGCTGCAGGTAACTATGGTATGAGCATGTATCCTACCATGAAGATCAGGCAAATGGGCTTTGACCAGATCCTTTGGACAGATGGCTTCGAACACAAATATGTGCAGGAAATAGGCACTATGAACGTATTCTTTATCATCGGTGATAAAGCCGTAACACCTGATCTGAAACAGGACATAATACTGGAAGGCGTTACCAGGGATAGCGTTATTACCCTTCTTCGCGAAAAAGGCATTACAGTAGAAGAACGTCCTATAAGCATAGATGAAATAGAGGCTGCCTACAAATCAGGTCAGTTGAAGGAAGCATTTGGTACAGGTACTGCTGCATCTATAGCGCCAATAGCTAAGCTTACTTACCATGACGACCAAATGGCATTACCGCCGGTTGAGCAATGGGAAATTACTAACTGGCTGATGAAGGCACTTGCTGATATCCGCTACGGACGTGTACCTGATACTCACGGCTGGAGATATAAAGTTTAATTAAAATAATTCAAATAGTGATGAAGCCCTGCAATGCAGGGCTTCATTCGTTATAAAAACCTTACTAGCTCCCATAGCACCACACCTATACTCACTGAAATATTCAAGCTATGTTTCGAGCCCCATTGTGGTATTTCTATACTTTGTTCTGCAAGCTTTAGTGCATCTTCACTCACGCCGGTTACTTCATTGCCAAATACTAATGCTATGGGTTCCTTATTCCAATTGAATTGATTGAGAGCAATACTATTGTGTACCTGTTCTATAGCTATGATTTTATATCCTCGCTCCTTTGCTTCATGAATAGCTTCTTTGGTATTGCTGAAATGTTTCCAACTCACTGTTTCTGTTGCGCCTAATGCCGTTTTATGAATATCCCTGTGGGGTGGAGCAGGAGTGTAGCCGCAAAGGAAAATGGCGGAGATATTAAAGGCATCAGAGGTTCTAAAAGCAGAACCAACATTGTGCATGCTGCGCACATCATCAAGTATTACTATAATGGGTTGTTTGTCTGAGCGCTGCATTTCTTCCTTCGTCTTGCGCTCCAGCTCTTCCATTGATTTTTTTTTGATACATGCACGCAAAGATACTTTCAGCTATACTTTGGCTGTTTATTATGCAGATAATATTTTTTGTATTTATATCATATTCATCGTTAAATTTGCAGAAACAGATAAATCTATGAATTTCGATTGGGAGTCTAAGCCAGGCACTCTCTGGCAAACCCAGGAAGACGAGGATATTGATGTTTTATCAGAAGAAGTACATAGCCTGATAGTATGGAATGACGAGGTAAATACCTTTGATTGGGTAATTGAGTCATTAATAGACGTCTGTGAGCATTCACCGGAGCAGGCTGAGCAAAGTGCTTTAATTATTCACCATAAGGGAAAATATGGAGTAAAGAAAGGAAGCTTCGATTTTCTTCGTCCCAGATGCGAGGCCTTGATAGACAGAGGCATTCAGGCAACTATTGATTACTAATTACTAGAATAGCGTATAGTTTACTAAGCGTCCTTTTCTAAAGAAAAGGTGTAGTGTATTATAGTGAAAAGTATAATGCAGCTGCTGGTTTACAGCCTTTATCATCATGTCTTTAGGCATTCCCCAGGTATTTATTACCTGTTCTATATTAGTTTCACCCATCTTTAAACAACGGGCTTTCGCATTGTCCCATTCAGTTTCCTGGCTTGGAATGGCTGTATAAACCATTTTCTCAATCTTGTCTTCTCTGTTGTTCCAGTATATCGTAAGGTTTACCTTATCAGAACTATAAAACCAAATGTCCTTTTTATTGTTGTCATTTATTTTGTCGGGCTTACCAAGCAATGAACTAACATCAGCCGGGCGTGAATCAAACTGTTTATTTTTAATAAAAGTTATTAGCTTGTCCGACAGATTATCTGGCTCTACGGAATAGGCTTTAACTGCAGCACACGCCAATAACACTATAAACAAAAGTCTTTTCATATTGCAGCTTTATTCACTTCTTCAATATACGTATAATTTCTAATTATCCATAAAAATCTCGTGCCAGGTTTGTTATCATATTGTAAAACGTATCAATTATGATAATAGTATGTTTGCTGGATGAATAAATCCCCCAAAATATCCTGTCCCGGGAAATGCAATACTGACGAGCACGGCCAGTTGCACGGCTACCGCGGCGTCGCGCTCGGCGTGATGGACCTCACGCACAGCGAAAACGTGTATCGCATGATGGCCATCTACAACACT
>JBQCEX010000151.1:0-4959 GCA_051959855.1 Flavipsychrobacter sp.
AAACCAAATAACTAAAGAGCTTAATACAAAAAGTCCGCATGAGCGGACTTTTTGTATTATAAAAACATAAGTGCCTAACGCTATCTCCATTTATTTGACAAAGCGCTGTGTGATGATATTAGAGCCGTATTTCAGTGTGCAAGTATATGTACCACTAGCATACTTCTGAGTATTGATAGTTATTGTTTGCTTACCGTCAATAGTCTTATTTTCGGAATGATACATAAGCTGGCCAATGGAATTATAAATCTCAACTTTTACCTCTTCATTAGCTTTAGTATAATTAAAGGCAATATTTAGCCGGTCATTAACCGGATTAGGATATATGCGAAGGGTTGACAAGTTATTGTCTTCAACCTGACCTGCTGTAGAATGTTTCGCTGCAGGTGCACCAGAACCCTCAAAGCAAGTCATTTGGCAAACTGTTGGGACATCAGGTGTAAATGGTACATAGAAGGATGCGATGCCGCCACCCAGGATGTCACAACTCCACACAATATTAGCACTAGGCGGAATGACAGGTGACGGAGGGCACGGGGTGGAATTGAGTACGTGCTGTGTATAATAAGATGTACCTGGTGTACCCGTAATCTGGCTAAAACAACAGCCATTACTGTCACAAGGCATAAGCACTGAGAGATTTGTGCCCGGGGTCCATCCGTAGCAAGCACTTGCTCCTGCAGGGATTGTAATGTTTCCCATATAGTAGCAAGGGGAGGGCTCAGATTTCAGAATTGGGCCTGTGGTGAGCATAATTTGATTGTAAATAGTTTGTTCGACACTAGGCGCATCCGGGCAATTCAAATCGCACCCTACCCCAGTTACTTTAAACTGAGGATTCCCCAAAATTTTAACTTCGGTAAGGCCCATACATGTGCGTGTGAGATATGCAACATGTGCTTCGTATGAACAACCCGGACGATAAGACAATGTAAATGTAAAATCCAGCGTATGAAATGAAGACATTGGTATGGGACTTGGCCATGGACCGCAGGGATCGCAACCCGGAGCTTGCGCATTGACAAATAATACTGAAGCCAGCAAAGAAAGCGTGAATAGAAACTTTTTCATAGTACAGTTTTTTTTGTTTGCAGTAAAACTATACAGAAGAAAAAGTATTAATTAACAGAGTTGGTAAACGTATCAATCAGGCCGGCAAGAGTACCGAAATCACTAGTAAACGTAAATACATATACTACTAAATGGTCCTTAACTTTTCAATAAACTCATCCTTTTTCCTGAAAGAAACAGGCAGCTGTTCCTTGCTGTTCATTACAACAGTGATTCCGCCATCCAATTTGTTTACCAGTTCTATGTGGTTCATATTTACCAGAAAAGATTTGTGTATTCTGAAAAAATTATATGGCGCTAAGCTTTCTTCAAATTCCTTCAGTGGTTTCGAGACGACGTAGTGCTTTCCGTTTTGCATATAAAAATGCGTATAGCTATCGTTAGCCTTGCAATATAAAATCTCTTCCAGCTTCACTAAATAATAGCCCTCCATTGTGGCAAGCATTAGCTTATTAAAACAATTGGGATTAGCAACAATTGACTGTGATACCATTTGCTTTTCGGGAATGTTAATCTGAGCTCTTCTAACGGTCTCCTGCAATTCAGAAATCTTTACCGGCTTCAATAAATAGTCAAAGGCTGAAATTTTAATTGCCTTTATTGCATATTCCTGAAAAGCAGTTACAAAAATTACAGCAAAATCGATTGAATCAAATCTTTCCAACAAATTAAAGCCATCCCCATCAGGCATCTCTATGTCCAGAAAGACAATATCCGGATGGAATTTGCGGATAGCTATTTCTGCAGTATCAATGTTATCTGCCGTTGCGACTACGGAAATATGCTCGCAATAATTATCAAGCAACTTATGCAAGGCAGTTATGCCTCTTTTCTCATCATCAACAATAATTACCTTAGTTTCCATTACTTAGTGGTATTAATAGCTTAACAATAGTTCCTGAACCCGGGTAATTTTCATATGCTTTATCTATAATTTCTATTATCCCTTCTTTGCCATTATCGCTCTTCAATAAAGAGATTCTTTCTTCTAATACTTTTAAAGCAGCAGGTCTTTTACGTGGCCTCCAAGTTTTCCCTGAAGCATGTATACCTTTACCATTATCCTCAACAATACCTTCAATAAAATTATTCCAGACTGAGATCTTTAGCGATATAAAACCACCTTGCTGTCCTACAGGCATTCCATGCTTTATAGCATTTTCAAGCAGTGGCTGAAAAAGCGCAGGAGGCAATTTTATTTCATCGACCAACATATTTTCATCTACATCAATTTCATAGTTAAATTTATTTTGAAATCGCATTTGCTCTAGCTGCAGATAGCGATGAAGAAAAGTAATTTCATCTCTAAGAGTGATGTATGCTTTTCTTGAATTTTCCAGCATTTCGCGCATCAGCATGGAAAAATCACTTAGGTAATTTAGGCCATCAGTTAACTCATTAACTAATATGAATTGCTGTATTGTGTTGAGAGAATTAAATATAAAGTGCGGATTCATTTGATGAGCCAAGGAATTTCCTCTCAGCTCTACTATCTTTTTATGCAGAGAGGACTTTTCATTCGCAGATTTTTTAATGCTTTTAATTCTCAGTTGTATTGCATAATAAATAACACCTGCAATTAACAGTGCAACGAATACAAAAAATCTTTTTCGCTGATACCATAACGGCTCAACCAAAATTGAGAGCATTACGGGTTGACTCCATTGACTATTATATTTTTTTGCGCGAAAAAGTAACGTATGAATACCTGGCGACAAATCAAAAAGAGGTATGTCAGTTGACAGCGTTTTATGCCAATCGGCATTCTCTTTAAATTTATATTCGTATTGAACATCTAATGGAGATTGAAATGTGACTGCTGTAAAGGAAACAGTAATAAAGCCTTTAAAATATTTATAGCTATACCGGCAGCCAGGGTCTAAGATATATTTATCATCTTGTTTAATACCTGTAACGTAGACATTAGGAGGTGGTACAGAATCCTGTATATGCTCCAGGTCAAAGATATTTATCCCCTCAGCGGTGGAAATGTATAACTTGTCTTTATTGATAACTATATTTCTTACATCATTAGATGAAAGGCCATTACTCATAGTGATATTAAAAAGCCATGTGCGCCTACTGGCGTCCAGGGTAGCTATCCCTTTATTTGTTGCTATCCATATACGTCCATCATTGCCTGCATATATTTTTTGACATACATTACTTGGTAATAAGCCATTTTTACTATCAATATGTTGCAATAACTTATCCTGATGAAGAATAAAGATGCCATTACCATGCGTTGCAACCCATAAATCTCCATTAATAACCTCAAGGTCATTTATGCTTGTTTTCAATACACTATCACTTAACAGTTCATGCAAATGATTATTAACCAGCTTATATAAACTGCGCGTTGTTCCTATATATTTTATACTGTCGGAAGAAACGGCGATCGAAGTGAGCTTGCTATAGGGGATAGGATTATTCTGCCAAGTCAGATATCCTCTTTTCCAACTCATAATTTTATCTGATGCGCACAACCAGACGACACTGTCCTTTTGAAAATAAGATTTATTACCCGGCCTGCTGCTAAGTGTTGAAAGCCGCTTTGTAATGAGATTATAATTAAAAATGCCATTGTCTCTTTCAATAATAATATTTTGGGGTGAAACACTTACAATTCCAATTACCCTATCATATGGCTTTTTATTATAGCCTACTGTATTTATACCCGCTGATGTAATGGATTTAATATCACCATTTCCACAACCTGCAATAACATATTGTCTACCCCTACAATAAATAGAAGTTACGCTTGATATCGATTGACCAAGTAAAAGATGTTTAATGTTGCCTTGCCTTTTAAATAAAAAGATGCCATTATTATATGAAGTACACCATATATTTCCTTCGTTATCCTTTACCATACATGTAATTGTTTCATGTGGTAAAAAATGAAGCTTGCTTTGCCTGCCTGCGTGATAACCCAGGCGATAAATTCCATCGCCACCAACCGCTACCCACCAAAATGCCGTATCATAAAGAAAATATGTAGGAGTAATTTGGGAGGTATTGCTGAATAGCTTCAGCACTTTAAATTGTCTATGCTGATAAGAGATTATCTTCTTATCTGCGATAAAAATTTGTTCATCCTGTGACGGTACATAATTTTTGAGGTCCACTACTTTATCGGAGACTATATTAACAGAGCCCAGAGATTCTTGTCTGTGACCTGTTAGGTTAAATACAAATACATTGTCTGAATCATTTCTTATGAACTTTTTCACGGAATCATTTTCCTGAAATATTACCGAAGACAGATAGGCATTATTATATTGCTTTGAGGCAGTTCCTAATTTATATTTTGTGAGATGGTTCCCTTTTATTTCAATGACATCACCTAACGAAGTTGTAAACCATATATTACCACTTTTATCCTTTATGGCATTCAAAAAAAATGCACCATTTGCAGGGTATGAAAGCCAAGGTGTATTGGCAGAATTGTACATTTTACCGTTTAGAAAAAAAGACAACTTACCGTTGTAACTTAAGAACCAGATACGGCCCTTGGAATCTTCTATGCAGCGAAAAATCTCATTATCGGCCAGTCCTTCATCCATCGTAAAATTTTCAAATTTTCTCCCATCATACCGGCTAACTCCTACCGGCGTACAAAACCACATGAATCCTTTAGTATCCTGCATAGCATAATATATGGTATTACCAGGAAGGCCATCCTTTGCCGTGAAATGAACATATTCAGCAGCATAAACAGTGAATTGAAGAAAAAGCAACAGTAAACTTAAACACAAACGCATGAATGGCTACCGTTTATTGACCTAATTTATTAAATATATTTAAAAATTCAAACTAAGCCAGGTTGAATTGTCATTTGGTTAGTCTAATAATCATTATGCTTAAAGATGATTAAGATTACCCTTA
>JBQCEX010000152.1:0-2886 GCA_051959855.1 Flavipsychrobacter sp.
AGTGAATACTGAGCTGCTTTCAGCCATGTTGAAAGTGCCGGATGCAATTATTATTGCTCCTATTACGCATGATCAGCAAGGGCAACTATTAAACACAAACGCAGATACCATAGCACAGGAAATAGCCAAGGCATTAGGGACCCAATTTGATGTAGAGCTGATCTATTGTTTTGAGAAGAAAGGCGTATTGCTGGATGCAAACGATGATGATAGTGTTATAGAGCATATTAATAAATTGAAGTTCGAAGAGCTGAAAGAGACGAAGGCTATTTTTGATGGTATGATACCCAAGCTTACTAATGCATTTACGGCATTGGACAGCGGTGTGAAAAAAGTTATTATTGGCAATGCTGCGGCATTAAAACAACTAATAGAAGGCAATGCAGGTACCGGTATCAGTCACTGATAAAACAAATGTAGCACAATGCATTCAGCTGTTACAAAAGCTGATCAGCATACCATCGTTCAGCAAGCAGGAGCAGGGCACTGCTGATGCTATTGTGCAGCACTTCACATCGCGCGGCATTAAGGTGCAGCGCCATAAGAATAATATATGGGCTTGTAACAAACATTACGACAGCGGTAAGCCAACCTTGCTGCTCAATTCCCATCACGATACTGTGAAGCCGGTGAAAGCCTACACTAAAGATCCCTTCTTTCCACTGGTAGAAGATGGCAAATTGTATGGTCTGGGCAGTAATGATGCGGGGGCTTCGCTTGTTTCGCTGATCGGCTGTTTTTTGCATTTCTATGAGCAAAATGACCTGCCATATAATTTGGTAATAGCAGCTACTGCAGAAGAAGAAATTTCAGGCAGGGATGGTGTGGAGAGTGTATTGCCCCTGATGGGCAAAATTGATTGCGCTATAGTGGGCGAGCCCACCAAAATGGAAATGGCAATAGCGGAGCGTGGATTGATGGTAATAGACTGTGTAGCAAGGGGCATAGCAGGACATGCTGCAAGAGAGGAAGGTGATAATGCCATTTATAAGGCAGTTAAAGATATAGCCTGGGTAAGCTCGCATAAATTTGATAAAGTTTCCGATGTGCTGGGGGCTGTGAAGATGAACGTTACCGTTATCAATACAGAGAATACAGCACATAATGTAGTACCCGCTATTTGCAATTTTGTGATAGATGTGCGCGTGAATGAATTATATGCTTTTGAAGAAGTATTGGATATTCTAAATGCTAATCTGCAGAGTGAACTAAAGCCACGCAGCACACGCATGCGTTCCAGCATTATTGAGCTGACTCATCCGCTCGTAAAGGCGGGCCTGGCCTTAGGGCGTGGCTATTATGGCTCACCTACAACATCAGACAAAGCACTGATGCCTTTCCCTGCACTTAAAATGGGCCCGGGAGACTCCGCACGTAGTCACACAGCAGATGAGTATATTTATCTGCAGGAAATAGAGGAAGGTATCGCCTTATACATTCAGCTGGTAGAAAAATTCTTTTCAGAAGCTACGCATAAATAATAGGTTATGAAACTCTGGCAAAAAGACCATACGAGTACTTCAGCATTAGTTGAAGCTTTTACTGTAGGCAATGATAAACTATTTGATGTGCTGCTTGCCAGGTACGATGTGTTAGGCTCGCTAGCCCATACTAAGATGCTGCATAAGGTAGGACTGCTGGAAGCGGAAGACCTGGCTAAAATAGAGGCAGGATTAAACGAGCTATTAGCTGAAATAGAAGCAGGCAAATTTTCTATTGACGAGGATATAGAAGATGTGCATTCGCAAGTTGAGTTCCTGCTGACAAAAAGAATAGGAGAAGCAGGTAAGAAAATACATAGCTGCCGAAGCCGTAATGACAAGGTAGCTGTAGATATAAAGCTGTATCTGCGTGATAAAGTAAACGATATAAGGGAGCAGGTACAATCGTTGTTCAATGTACTTATCCAGCTGAGTGAGCAATACAAAGACAAACTTTTACCGGGCTATACACATTTGCAGATAGCCATGCCTTCATCATTCGGGCTTTGGTTTGGCGCCTATGCTGAAAGCCTGGTGGATGACATGGAAATGCTGGCAGCAGCCAATGCAGTTGTAAATAAAAATCCTTTAGGCAGCGGTGCAGGCTATGGCTCATCTTTTCCACTCGACCGGAAGATGACTACTGAACTGCTGCATTTTGCCACACTTGACCATAATGCAGTATACGCACAGATGACCCGTGGCAAAACAGAAAAGGTGGTAGCAATGGCATTAAGCTGTATTGCTGCTACCCTTAGCAGGATGTCAATGGATGTGTGCCTGTATATTAACCAGAACTTTGGTTTTATCCAGTTTCCTGAGTCGCTTACGACTGGCAGCAGTATCATGCCGCACAAAAAGAACCCGGATGTTTTCGAACTGGTGCGTGGCAAATGTAATCGCATACAGGCTGCCCCTAATGAGCTTACTCTGCTCGTAAATAATCTGCCTTCAGGTTATCAGCGGGACCTTCAGTTGACGAAAGAAATTATTTTCCCTACAATAGAAAATCTTAGCTCCTGCCTTGATATCCTCATCTTTGCATTACCACAGATACAGGTTAAGGACAACATACTGGAGGATGAGAAATATAAATACCTGTTTAGCGTAGAAGCCGTAAATAAATTGGTGAACAATGGCGTTCCTTTCCGCGATGCCTATAAGCAGGTAGGTAACGATATTGAAAAAGGTTCTTTTCAATACAAAGGCTTTAAGGCACAGGAACATACACATGAAGGAAGTATGGGCAACCTTTGCAATGAGGCTATAAAAACCGAGATGCGCAAGGTTTTGCAGAAATTCGAACACTAAGCGCACAACATATTCAATTCAATTCAATTCAATTCATTTCACTATTAGCAGCAATCTCGGCTGTTATTAGTATTTTTGCATTATAAGCCATTTT
>JBQCEX010000153.1:0-5495 GCA_051959855.1 Flavipsychrobacter sp.
GGATGCATTTTTTACGTCAACACCCGGTGCAGACATTGTTGCAGTATCATTAGCTTCATTGCTTCCCGAAGATTGGCAAATGGCTATTTTATTGGCCAGTAACAAAATAATACAAAGGATATATCTCATAGGTACATTTCAATAGCGGAAACTAAAATTTACCAGCTACCACTTGACCCGCCGCCACTGAAGCCACCGCCACCGCCAAAGCCGCCAAAACCACTGCCCCCACTTGAGCTACCACCGCCGAAGCCACCAAAACCGCCGCCTATCCAGCCACCGCCAAAGCCACGATAACCTCTGCCGCTCATGTAGGTGCCGCCTCCCCCGCCGCCAATGCGGCTGATGATCCAGAGAATGATATAAATGAGCACAATGATACCTACAACGATGCCAGGCGTAATGCCTTTACCGTTGTCTTTGCCATCTGCTTTATATTCACCTTTTGTAGCTGCAATTATCGCGTCGGCTGCACTGGAAAATCCGTCATAATAGTCGCCCTGCTTAAAGGCCGGAACTATTTCATGGCGGATGATCTGTGCACAAATAGCATCGGGCAAAGCGCCTTCCAGGCCCTTGGCAGGAGAGATATTTATCTTACGATCATTAATAGAAGCTAATACCATTACGCCATTGTACTTTCCCTTTTTACCAACGCCCCAAATATTACCCAGCTTTAGCGCATAATCCGAAATATCATAATCTCCCAGGCTCTTTATGGTAACGATAGCTATTTCGGTAGATGAGCTATCATTATAACGCTCCAGCTTGGCTTCTAGCTGCGCCTGTTGGTCGGTGGTCATGCAGTTTGCCAGGTCATTTACCAGCCGGGGCGGATTGGGCCTGGGTGGAAAATCCTTACTGTCATCTGCCAATACGCGAAACTGCACGAGTGATAACAAGATCACAAGGCCAAGCAGTCGTAATACCGAAACTCTCTTCTTCATTATTTTCCAAATACTATTTCGTCAGGTAATTCGTTTCTCGGCACAGAAGGATCATAAGGGAAGTGCTCTGCAAGGGCACGGCCTAATTCATGAATACAATTGCAAAGCCCCTCTGCTATCTCATTTTTCTTTAAATGACCTTTAAGCTGCTCTGCGGCTTTTTCCCAAAATTGCGGTCCACCTGCCTTATGATATATCTCCTCATCTCCAAATATGGCAAACTGTCTGTCTGTAAGTGCTACATATACTATAACAGCATTGCGCCCCTGTGTTTTGAACATGCCCAGTTGCTGGAATAGCTCTTTCGCCCTATCCAGGGGCTCTACGTAAGAGCAATGATGCTCCATGAACAGACGCAGCTCGCCCGTTGTATTGCTTTCAGCCTGCTTAATGGCTGCAACTATACGCTGTTGCGCATCTTCATCCAGCATTGGCTTCTTTTTCCAGAACAGGAGACTCATAGCGATTGATTTTAGAATTGCACTTTAGGCGCACTTTGTGCTCCCTGTTCTGCCTCGAACATCGGGCGAGATTTAAAGCCCATTATGCCGGCAAACATTACCTGCGGGAAGTTAGAAATCTTCACATTATAGTCCCTGACAGCCTGATTATATTTGTCGCGGGCAAATTTTATCCTGTTTTCAGTGCCTTCCAGCTGCGCCTGCAGGTCGCGGAAGTTTTCTGTAGCGCGCAGTTCAGGGTACCTTTCTGAAACCACCATCAAACGGCCCAAAGCCTGGCTTAACTGTGCCTGTGAAGCTTGTATCTGCTGCAGTTTTTCAGGAGTAAGATCCTTCGCGTCTACTTTTAATGAACTAGCGCTTGCACGTGCCTGTGTTACCTGCGTTAGTGTCTGTTGTTCAAAATTAGCAACACCCTTTACAGTGGCTACCAGGTTAGGGATCAGGTCCATTCTGCGCTGATAGCTGCTTTGCACTTCACCCCATGTCTGGTTTACGTCACCACGCAAGCCATTCATAGTATTATAACTGCATCCGCCCATCAAAATAATCACAAGTACGATACCTAAGAAAATATATAAGCCCTTCATATTTTTATATTTTAACCAAAAATAGCATTTAGAAATCAATTAAATACACAAGGCCGGTGAATAAAACCGGCCTTGTAAAAAGAATCTTACAGTTGATTATTTATGGTGAGGCATGTGGCTTGCCTTACTGCCCTTCATAGGCAGATAAAAGCGGGCAGCTACGCCAAAGAAATTGTTAGGGAAGAAATCTGGTGTGCTAACAAAGTTGATAGCCGGTTTGAGATCAGCAGATAAACCCAGCGGTATGTTCTTAAATATATACTCTACTCCGCCTATACCATCTATACCAAAGATGCCCTCAGGATTATTATCATCATTTCTATCCCAGCTGCCAAAATGGATACCACCGCCAAAGAAAATGCGCCATGATGGATCCGGCATTATTATATGATATTCAAAAAGGCCAACTGCTGCAAAACTGGGTGAGCCAACTATAACACCACCACCATTTAGCTGTGCCTCGATAGCCATGTTATCATTCATATAAAACTTACCTGTAAAGCCCCCGCCATCTGGAGTGGCGCGCAGGCCTAATGCAATGGGACTTGTCATTTGCGCCTTTGCTGTGCTAAAAGACAGCATGCTTAATAACAATACAGAGATCTGTAAAAAAACTTTACGCATGGTTAAATGATTTTTGCAAAAGTATACAGAAGAATTGTGCCACAAGTTGTTGTGAACACAAAGTTTTATTCTGTATTTGTTTAGAAGTTCCATATTGTAACGTTAATTTGCAAGCAAAAACCGGAAGCATGTCAACAGCATACGAGGCCACACTGGAATATGCACAAGGCGCAGACCAAACGGATATATTATACCCCTTCAGGGAGCGCTTTTATTTCCCGCAACACAATGGCAGGGATGTATATTACTTTTGCGGCAACTCGCTGGGACTGCAGCCCAAGGCAGTTTCTTACCTGATGGAAAAGGAATTGCAGGACTGGGCAAAGTTTGGTGTAGAAGGGCATTTCCAGGCACATAATCCGTGGTTTTCTTATCATCACCTGTTTTCAGAACGGCTGGCGAAAATTGTAGGTGCGAAGAAAGAAGAAGTGGTAGCAATGAACACCCTAACGGTGAACCTGCACCTGCTGATGCTTTCATTCTATCGGCCTGAAGGTAACAGGTATAAAATACTGATGGAAGCAGGCGCTTTCCCTTCAGACCAATATGCCGTGGAAACACAGGTGCGCATGTATGGCTATGAACCGGAAGATGCGATAATAGAGATTGCGCCTAAAGACGGACAACATTTAATAGAGGAATCTGATATAATAGAAGCGATAGAAGCTGCCGGCGAAAGCCTGGCAGTGGTGATGATAGGGGGCGTGAACTACTACACAGGCCAGCTCTTTGATCTGAAAGAAATAACACAGGCAGCACACCGTGTAGGCGCTTACGCTGGTTTTGACCTGGCCCATGCTGTGGGCAATGTTCCTATGCAATTGCATGACTGGTCGGTAGATTTTGCCTGCTGGTGCTCTTATAAATACCTGAATTCAGGGCCCGGTGGCGTGGGTGGTGCGTACGTGCATGAACATCATGGAGACAACTCTAAAACTTTTCGACTGGCGGGCTGGTGGGGCAATGATGAGAAGACCCGTTTTAAGATGACTAAAGGCTTTGAACCGCAAAAAGGTGCCGCAAGCTGGCAAATGAGCAATGCCCCTGTATTTAATATGGTAGCCCACAATGCATCGCTGGATATATTCGAGAAAGCTGGTATGGAGGCGCTGAGAGAGAAAAGTGAAGCAATGACCGGATATATGGAATACCTGCTAAACCAGGTAAATCATTTACCATTTACTATTATTACTCCAAAAGAACCTGCACGCAGAGGTTGCCAATTGTCTATGCTGTTTGATGGCAGAGGCAGGGAAGTATTTGATAAACTGACAGAAAACGGCGTAATAGCAGACTGGCGTGAGCCCAATGTGATACGTATAGCCCCGGTACCGCTGTATAATACCTTTGAAGATTGCTATCGTTTTTATGAAATACTGATGAGTATAAAATAGGTACTTAACAGCCTGTTTTACCGCTTTATATAAATTTTTTGAAAAGCCGTGAGGCTCTGCCTACATTTGCGCGCAATACATGGCTGTATATTTAGACATAAAGGATTTACCAAAGTTTCGCAACGCTGTATTGACCATAGGCACCTTTGACGGGGTGCATGAAGGACATGAAACCATTCTTAAAGAAGTAGTGAAGCATGCAAAGGAAGCCAATGGAGAGAGCGTGCTGATAACCTTTGAGCCGCACCCGCGCAAACTTTTATTTCCCGACCAGCCGCTGAAATTGCTGACTCCCCTGCATCAAAAGCTGCAGTATATAACAGAGGCCGGCATTGAGCATATAGTAGTTGCGCCATTTACCAGGGAATTTGCCAACCTTTCAGCCGAGGAATATATAGCTCATTTTTTGGTAAAGTATTTTCATCCGCACTGTATTATTATTGGCTATGATCATCGCTTTGGCCATGACCGTAAGGGGGATATTAATTTATTGAAAGAATATGCAGCAGTGTATGGCTACCATGTACTGGAAATACCTGCTCAATTAATAGACGATGCGGCTGTAAGCAGTACTAAAATACGTAAGGCCCTTAATGAGGGGCGCATGCAGGATGCTACCCATATGCTGGGCAGGCCCTATAACATAATGGGCACTGTAAAGAAAGGCGCCCAGCTGGGCAGAACAATTGGCTACCCTACTGCCAACATACAACCTGATGATCCTGAACAACTAATACCCGCTAATAGCATCTATGCAGTGCGAGTGAAATATAAAGACAAGAGTTATGGAGGCATGATGAGCATAGGCTATAATCCTACTGTAACCGATGATAAATCACTAAAGCTGGAAGTGAACATCTTCGACTTTAATGAAGATATCTACGGGCAACCATTAGAGATTTCATTTATTGCCTGGCTGCGGAATGAAGAGAAATTTGATTCATTGGAGGCATTAACCGAGCAGTTGCACAGGGACAAAGAAAATACGTTGCAGGCATTACAATCCTAAGCGAGCATTTTACCCACCATTTCCTTTAGCAATTCACGATCATCTACATTGCTGTCTATACCTACTGCATTGATACTGAATTTGCCCAGCAACATCATGCAATACTCTACCCTATCCAAAGGCCAGCTTTGAGCAAGCGACATGATCTCGCGAACCTTTGATGGGTAAGTTCCTAAGGCTGTTGCCATTTCTTTTTCCGTTTTGCCACGCAGGAAATTGGCTATATACAATTTATTAAAATGACTATAAAATGAACCAATAACTAATGGCATAGGGGCAGACTTAGGATTGGCTACAAAGTAAGACAGCATCCGGAAAAGCTTATCTCTGTCTCCGCTTGTTAATGCCTCTGGAAATTCAAATACATTATATTCTCTGCTGATGCCTATGAATTTCTGGATAAGCTGCATGGTGAGCTCCTTTTCACCGGGCACATTTATACGCACTTTTTCTATCTCATTAGCTATTTT
>JBQCEX010000154.1:0-4085 GCA_051959855.1 Flavipsychrobacter sp.
CATATCTGTCCATTAGATACATTTTTGCTTATTAATTCAATAGTTTCTATAATAGCTGAAGGGTGTAAATGATTTTCCGGTTCATCAAGAAAAATTATTAAGTCCTTCAATGCTATCTCTTGGCTATATATAGCTAAACAAAATTGGATTAATATTTTCTGTCCGTTGGACAATTGTGCTTGCCCGAGGGGGAATCCAAATAATGTTGCATCTCCTTCAATTGTTCTTGAAATTGTCGTATTTAAAAAATTCTTTATAACCTCGCACAATTTGTTATAGTCACTAATCGCCTGTGACTTTTCCGCATCGCCAATATCTGAACCTGGATGGGTCGCATTAAACCATCGATCTTGTACAGCCTGAATTTTAGGTAGTGCTCCATTATGAATATTATCCATGCTGGTTACACTTAACGAATTAGCATAGCTTCCAATCTGACTTTTCATAAGTGTAACCGGATCTGTTAACATAAGATGCCTTGGCACAAAATTTACAGCTATATAAGATTCAACTAATTCATCAGTTTCAATAAATTTCCATTCCAAAATTGATTCGGCATCCTTTATTTTTTCATTTAAATCAGCATCACTTTTTATTTTATTCTCAATATTTTGTTTTAAAACAGCAGGGGTAAATCCAATACTAATTTGCTTTTCTAATTCACTGATTCTTGATTCTATACCATTAATTCCATCCTTATAATTATCAAGCCGATTCCTTGCGTTTATAACAGCGCTTTTGCCTGGCTTCTGCGGCAGCTTGGAGAAAATTTTATTGAGTAACCTAGATTTACCAGCTCCATTTTTACCTGCTAATAAAACAACTTTTCCTAGCTTATCCATTGCTATATCTTCTAATCCGCATATTGGAATTTCTGTTGCAGGTATATTTACTTTGGTAATTCTCATTTGGGTAAAATTGTTTATGCTAATTTACAGAATAGGAAACATGATTTTAAATTATAATCTTTCAAACTACCTCACTCTCCCCATAAACCCCTCCCGCAGCAAATTCTTCAGCTTATCATAAGGCACTAATATGTTCACCTGCCCATACACATAAGCAGCAATTTCATAAGGTGCATAAGAAAATATAAGTCCTTTGCTACTAATGTAAAAGTTCTCAGTGTACGGTATAGTATCCACCAGCAGGAAGGCATTTAGCGGTGTGTCCTTGCCCATATTAAAATAGCTGCGGGCTTCAGCCTCTATTATGCCGCGCAGTGCTACGGTATCAGTTTTTATTACATCTCCTAAAGTGATTCGTTTATTGTTTTGTAAATCCACATTATAAAACCGGCTGAAATAATATCCATGCGCTCCACCTGTATAAGACGAGCTTACAAGCTCTAGACTTACTATATCATGTTCATTATAGTCCACATATTCATCAAAGCTTTCATAATAATTGTTGGTTTCAGAATGCTCTTCTGTTGCCATATCACGCATATCACTTCGGTACATCGCAAAGAAGCTGTCTATATGCCCTTTTATACATTCACTCAGCCCTGCACCTGCATTACAACCCAGCAATTCCCTATTGCCATCTGCTATCAGGCTTAGCTGCTCCTTGCTGTATGCTGTATCACCCAGTAGCAATGTATAGGTAATCGTCGCATCATTATGCACGTTCCCCATATCCAGCACCAGCGAATCATTCACCTCCATGGTCTTAAACTTGTACGATCCGTTACTGTAATCCTCGTTAGCTATTACACCTTTATTCCCCTCTTTCATATACCACATCCCGCCTATCTTTCCACCCTTAAAGAAAGTTATTTGCAGAGAATCGTCACTGTTTTCATTTATCCTGCTCACCTGGCTTGCATATAGTTTATATTTCCCTGAGCTGTCATACAAATTATAATTCATCAGCTCATAAATGCGTCCGCTGTTTTCAGGTAGCAATTACCATTCAGCCTGCCATCCGTATAGCGCAAATTAAATACCGCGTCTTCCTCCCCCACCTTTCCCGTATAGTGCTTATAAAAATTCCCCTTCAATGTATCCGGCTGTTCCGCCACCATATCACTGCCCTGCTCCTTGTTCTCCTTATTACCACTGCGACACTGAACAAAAAATAATGACACTAAAACCAGCAGAAATAGATCTCGTATTTTCATAGATTAAGTTATGCACTCAATATAGCATTTTGAAAACAGCCAACAATGTGGACATTTTAATTTGGAAACCACCTCGCCATAATAGTATCTTGCAATATCCACACGTGTCATCGCAAACGATGTTACGTAACGGACAAGCTCTTTGACATACTGTAAACCCTAATCAGAATTATCCAGTTCCCCTTTAGGGGACGGAGGGGGGAAAATGTAACATTTTGTAACCTTTTGGGTAATTCCTGGGTAGTAATGTAACATTTCACAAAAGCATAATAATACAATAGCCACAATGCTTTCAGGCAGTTTTGCCGAGGAGAATGTCTCACAAAAGTTTTTTCTTCCCAAATGTAACATTACCTCCTCAGCGAGATTTGCGGGAAAGAAATTGCACACCATTTGGCATCATATTGCCGCATTCCATCACATTGTCGCATTGAATAAATTTTGACTTTTTAATTTTGAATTACCCTAGTGCCCCTCACCTATCATATTATCAAAGTCAATACCTTGCTTGCGCAGAATGCCACGCACAGCCACAGCAAATATGGCCAGGTAAGCAAAGCACAGCACCGGCACCCAGTAAGAGTTATGAATACCTATACTTACTATATCAGCGAGCTTGCCCTGTATAGGTGGTATCAGTGCGCCGCCCAGTATCATCATCACCAGGAAGCCCGCCCCCTGCGATGTATGTTTACCCAGCCCCGCAATACCCAGCGCAAAAATGCTTGGCCACATAATAGAGCAGAAAAGTCCACCGCTCAGGAAGGCATAAACAGCCAGTTGCCCTGTCGTAAAAATACCTATTAGCATAGCAGCAGCGCCGAGTAGTGAGAAGATCAGTAGCGTTCTGGCAGGCTTGTCCTTGCCCATCACCATGGCTACTATTTGTATCAGCACACATACTACATACCATCTCAGCGGTGTTATATCATTTTGCGCTATGGCATTCACGGCCAGCACCACGCCAAAGGCTACAAGTGGCAGCAGGAATATCAGCACATTACGCATAGTAGTGCTTGGGTTAAATACCTTTATAGAGCCCGCCCAGCGGCCTATCATCAGGCTGCCCCAGTACATAGATATAAAAGGTGCCACCTGCGATGACGTGTATCCGCCAAAAGCAGGTTGCTTCAGCAGCTCACCCATATTACTTTGTATGGCTACTTCCACGCCCACATAAGTAAGTATACCCAGCATACCCAGTATCAGCTGCGGGTACTTCATCGCTCCCCAGCCATTGCTGTTGCGCTTGGCGGCCGTAAGAGATACCAGCAGGGTGCCTACCACCACTGCAAGCCCGGCCAGCAGCCATTTCAGGCGCATCATGTCAAGGTCATTGCTTGTGCCGGCATCTGTAGGCGTCACCTGGTAGCTCCTGAAGATCGGTATGAAAACAAGTATCAGCAGCAGGGTCATTACCAGCAACGCAGCCACCGCCTTCGGCGATTTTTCTGCCCCGCTTTCATACTTCCCCGATGGTAACTTCTTCGAGAAAAAGAATACTGCCGCGGCAATGATGAACAACGCGCCAACAGCTGCATACAGCAGGGTCACCTTATCCAGCCCCAGCGAGTTGATCTGTGCATCACTGCTATGTGTAGTGCCAAATAAAGCCAATGCAACTACAATAGGTCCTATAGTAGTGCCAAATGAGTTAATGCCGCCGCCAAGTGTTATACGGTGCGCACTGGTCTCAGGTGCACCCAGCAAAGCAGTAAAGGGATTAGCCGCCGTCTGCTGCAGCGAGAAGCCTAATGCAACAACAAAAAGCCCCAGCAGCATGCTCGGGAAGCTGTTGGCATTCACCGCTACTATCATTACTACCGCACCTATGGCCGAGAAAAGCAATCCGTAAACTATGCTGTTCTTATACCCCCATTTAGCCACCATGTCCTTTCCTAAAAGGGATGCGATCAGGTAAAGTACTAGTGCACCCAGATAATAAGCGAGATAAAAAGCAAAG
>JBQCEX010000155.1:0-5752 GCA_051959855.1 Flavipsychrobacter sp.
ATATATTTGATTATAAGTTGGTTACTGCTATAATGCCAATATTGGCTTCCGTCTTTACTATGTATTGATTAAAATTTTTGTCCCCCAAAAGGGGGGATATAGAAATGTTAAAAAATCATGCCTACAGATAACATTAATTTAACCTTTGAAGATTTTGGCAGTCTGCATGTCTAATTCTTGGTTTATTATAGCTGTTTTGAAGGACTGAGCTAAATTTTTATAACAAATTTTAATTGATAATCAATCGTTTATAAGGTATGCTCAAAAAATCTTAATGAATTTTTTGGTGTATTGAATAGTGGATTTTACCTTTGCAGTCCAAAATTTTTTGATGTTGTGCCGGTACTCCTCAATGTGTGGATAACCAACAACATAATTCAGGAAAACTTTTTAACAGGAAATGAGACATCTAAGTTTTAGAACAGAATCGGCCAACGAAAAGATAGTAGAGCGTAAATGGCATGTAATTGACGCTACTAACCAAACTTTAGGCCGCATGAGCTCCAGGGTTGCCTCCATACTGCGTGGCAAAAACAAGGCTTATTATACTCCTCACTTTGATTGTGGTGACTATGTAATAGTTATTAATGCAGGTAACGTAAAGCTTACCGGTAACAAAATGGAGGATAAGGATTATATCACTTATTCAGGTCACCCGGGTGGTCAGAAGCATGAAGCTGCTAAGGAACTTATCCAGCGCCGTCCTACTGTGATGATAGAACGTGCTGTAAAAGGTATGCTTCCTAAAAACCGCTTAGGTCGTGCTATGGTGAAGAAGTTGTTTGTATATGAAGGTGCAGAACATCCGCACAAAGCACAAAAGCCACAGGAACTAAAATTCTAAATAATTAACTGAAAAATTTAACCTCTATATATAATGGAGAAACAAAAAAATGCCGTTGGTCGCCGTAAGGAAGCTGTAGCTCGTGTTTACCTGAGCAAGGGTACTGGCAATATCACGGTTAATGACAAAGATTACAAAGCTTATTTCCCGATAATGTACCTGCAAAACCAGGTAGAGCTTCCATTCAAAACCATTGATGGTCTTACATCTTTCGACGCTGTTATCAACGTACAGGGTGGTGGTCCTAAAGGTCAGGCAGAAGCTATAAAAATGGGCATAGCACGTACACTGTGCGAAGTTAATCCCGAATATCGTCCTGCGCTGAAGAAAGAAGGTCTGATGACGCGTGACCCACGTTCTGTAGAACGTAAGAAATTCGGTAAGCGCAAAGCACGTCGTAGCTTCCAGTTCTCTAAACGTTAATCGCCTGGTTGTATTCTTTATCTTTTTAACCGACAAGAAATTATTACAATGGAAGAAAATAAAAGTTTGCACCAGCAGTTGTTAGAAGCTGGTGTGCATTTTGGTCACCTGAAGAAGAAGTGGAATCCCAAAATGTTGCCTTACATCTTCGCTGAGAAGAATGGCATACACATAATAGATCTTAATAAAACTATAGAAGGTCTTGACGAAGCTGCAGCTGCACTGAAGTCTATTGCTAAAAGTGGCAAGAAGATCATGTTCGTAGCTACAAAGAAGCAAGCCAAAGAAATAGTGGCAGAAGCTGCACAGAAAGCTAACATGCCTTACGTTACAGAACGCTGGTTAGGTGGTATGCTTACCAACTTCAGCACTATTCGTAAAAGTGTGAAGAAAATGCAGAGCATTGAAAAAATGCTGGCAGACGGCACAATGGACAGCGTTACTAAAAAAGAACGCCTGACACTGAGCCGCAGCAAAGAAAAAATGGAAAAAGTACTGGGTGGTATCTCTCAGATGGGCCGTACTCCTGCTGCTTTGTTCATGGTAGATATCAGCCACGAGCATATTGCTCTTGCAGAAGCAAAACGCCTCGGCATTATGACTTTTGCAATGGTTGATACCAACAGTGATCCTACTAAGGTTGACTTTGCTATTCCTTCAAATGATGACGCTACTAAGTCAATAGCTATCGTTACTAACTACCTGACTGCTGCAATACTGGAAGGTCTGGAAGAACGCTCTCAGGCTAAAGAAACTGAAGAAGAAACAGCAGAAGAAATTCAGGAAAGACAACGTGGCCTTGACATGAATGAAGAAGAAGGTGACGGCGAACGTCGTGGTGGTCGTGGCCGTGGTGCTGCTGCAGGTGGTGGCGCTGGTCGCGGTACTGGCGCAGGCGCAGGTCGTGGTGCAGGTGCAGGCCGTCAGGGTGGCGGTGGCAACCGTGGTGGTGCAGGTGGTGGCCGTGGTCGCCAGGGTGCAGGTGCTCCAAAACGCTAGTTTTCAATAATACTTAATAATGTATTAAAGCCCCTGATTTGGGGCTTTAAGCATAAAATACGATTTTCGCAACCGAATTTTTAAATAACAAAAAAGATATATAATGAGTACCGTAACAATATCTGCTGCAGATGTGAACAAGCTACGCCAGCAAACTGGTGCTGGTATGATGGACTGCCGTAAAGCCCTGATGGAAAGCGGTGGTGATTTTGAAGGCGCAATAGATTATCTGCGTAAGAAAGGTCAGAAGGTGGCTGCTAACCGTAGCGACCGCGATGCTAAAGAAGGTGGTGCTATTTCTAAGGCTTCTGCTGATAAAACATATGGTGTTGTGCTTCACCTGAGCGCTGAAACTGACTTCGTGGCTAAAAACCAGGAATTCATTGACTTCGCACAGCAACTAACACAGGTAGCATTGGATACTAAATCTGCAACTATCGATGATCTGAAGGCTGCCCAGATGGGTGGAGCTACTGTAGCTGAAAAATTGCTGGAAATGGTAGCCAAGATCGGTGAAAAGATTGACGTTGCACGCATGGAAGTAGTTACTGCAGCTACTGTAGTACCTTACATACACGCTGGCTACCGCATAGGTGTATTGGTTGGTATGAACCAGGCTCCTACTGAAGCTATCATTGCAGCTGGTAAAGACGTAGCTATGCAGATAGCTGCTATGAACCCGCTGGCTGTTGACGAAAACAGCGTTTCTCCAGAAACACTGGAACGCGAAAAGGCAATTGCTATCGAACAGGTAATGGCTGAAGGCAAACCGGCTGACATGGCTGAGAAAATTGCCCAGGGTAAGCTGAATAAGTTCTTCAAAGAAAACACTCTGTTGGCGCAGGCTTTCGTAAAAGACAACGGCAAATCAGTAGCTGACTATTTGAAGTCTGTGAATAATGGCCTTACTGTTGTTTCTTTCAAACGTGTAAGCGTAGGATAATTTTCTTTCTTAATAATACTTGGCCGGGCATGTTATGTGCCCGGCTTTTTTTTGAGCAGTTGCTAACGAGAATCATTCTCTTTTGGACTATATATTTTTATTTTTGTTGATAGCAGGCCAATTTATGCAACCTTTTTAATGATCATCTATGAGGAAATTACTACTTGTACTTACTGTTTTTTTATCAATTCCCCTTGCAGGCATAGCACAACGCTATTTCGGTATTGCTACCGGCAACTGGAGCGGCACCAATAGCCTTTATCTCAATCCTGCAAATATTGCAGACTCGAGGGATAAAATAGCCATAGACATTTTCTCTGTAAATGCCGGGATTGATAACAATCTTGGCGGAGTAAACTTTGGTAATGCCATTAAGAACAGATCTGACAGTAATAACCTTACCAGTATTTTCAACTTCGGCAATAGAGCTAATTTCAGCATGCTGGCTCCTTACGCCGAAATCAGGTTGCCTGGTATAATGGTTAGCATAAATCATAAACATAGCCTGGCCCTTACTGCAAGGATACGTGGCATGGATCAGTTTAATAACTTCAGCACTAATATTTTTCGCAGTATAATAGACGAGAGTTACAAAAATAGTGTAGGTGATTATGCGCTTACAGGGCAACATTTCAACTGGACTTTAAATACTTGGAGTGAAATAGGGCTGACCTATGGCGGAGTATTATTTGACAATGGTAAAAACCAGATTAAAGGCGGCCTTAGCTTGCGTTATTTAAGCGGTATAGCCTATATAAGCCTCGTGAGTAAAAATTTAGATGCACATTACTATTCGGCAAATGATTCTTTAGTTGTTCGGACTACTGATCTGGCGTTTGCAAGTAATATAATTACCACAGAAGATCAGCTTTCACATGGCATTACTAATTCTGACCTGCTTAATAACTTTTTTGGCAGTAAAGGTGGTCATGGCATAGGTGCAGATGTCGGTTTCGTTTATGAATACCGTCCGGACTACGATCATTACCGTTATGATATGGACGGTGAAAAAAATATTACGGACTATTCAAAGAACATGTACAAATTCCGCCTTTCAGTAGCAGTAACGGATATTGGATCTATCAACTATAATACTGGGAATAAAGTAGCGCACCTTACTGGTAACGGCACCCTGGCTGCCAGCAATATAAAAGATAGCGTACAGGACTATAACAGTTTTGTAAACTATGCAAGCAGGCATGGCTTTGCAGCAGATTCTTCAAGTGCATCCGCGAGCGTACATCTGCCTACTACTTTGGTATTAGGTTTCGATTATAAAATTTACAGGAGGTTTTATGCCAACCTTACTTATGTTGGCAACCTGGTGAATAGAGATAATTTCAGCAATTCCTATTATAACCAGCTAACGCTCACACCCCGTTATGATACGCGTTTGTTCAGTGTTGGCTTACCTATTACCTATAGCTGGCTTACGCAAAGTATGAAGCTTGGTTTAGGCGTTCGTTTCAGTGGCTTCTTTATAGGTAGTGATGATATGCTGGCAATGTTTAGCAATAGCCAATACGGTGCTAATGTTTATGCTGGCGCCTTTGTTCCCATTGCAAAGCGCAAGCCCAAAGACAGAGATCACGACCACGTATCTGACCGGAGGGATCAATGCCCTGATGTGCCCGGCACCTGGGCTTTGCGTGGTTGCCCGAATCCCGACAGGGATCATGATGGCATACTAGATTCAGTAGATAAATGTCCTGACCTGCCGGGTGCCCCTACTGCTATGGGGTGTCCTGATGCTGATCTGGACAGCGTGGCAGACGATGTTGATAAATGTCCTGATATGCCGGGCTTGGTTTCATTGCAGGGCTGCCCGGATAGGGATAAGGATGGCGTTGCTGATAATGAAGACGAATGCCCTGATGAGCCTGGTGTAATTGCGCTGCATGGCTGTCCGGATACTGATGGGGATGGCGTGCCTGATAAAGATGATCGTTGTCCTAAGGTACCTGGTCCTGAATCTAATCACGGTTGCCCTGTTGTAAAAGTTCAGGTGAAAGAAGAAGTAAAGAAACGTCTTGCATTTGCTGCGACAGCTATACAGTTTGAAACAGGCAAAGCGACTATCAAAAAAATATCAAGGCCGTTACTGAATGAAATAGTAAAAATATTGAACGACTATCCTGATTATGATATGACAATAGATGGTTACACCGACAACGTTGGTAAACCAGAGAAGAACCTGCAATTATCTAAAGATCGCGCTAATGCAGTGCGCAACTACTTTATAAGCCAGGGTATTAAAGAAAACAGATTAATAGCCAATGGATATGGAGAAACGCATCCTGTGACAAGTAACAAAACAGCTGCAGGCCGTGCAAAGAACCGTAGGGTAGCAATGGATCTGAAATTAAGTGAATAAATGCATTACATGATAAATAACAAAAGGCGGCAAGTTGCCGCCTTTTGTTATTTATTCAGTTCCTTTCCGAAGTCAATCAGCAATTTGGCTACCTGATCTATGTTAGTCATTGGTAGTGCAGTCGCCTTATCAAATATATCATGATAATAGCCGGGGCCACCATTAGTAT
>JBQCEX010000156.1:0-3647 GCA_051959855.1 Flavipsychrobacter sp.
TTGCCAGCTTCTAATTCTTTAGAGTAATTTTTTATCGCCTCATCCTGAACACCAACAGATGTAAGTACTGATGCAATACCGCCACCAATTAACCCAAAATCAAAGCCTGCTATAGCACCTACCAAAGCGCCTGCACCGTAAAGAAAACCTACACCTGGTATAGCAAAAAGGCCTACCCCCGTTAAAATGCCAAGCGTAGTACCCAGTATGGTCCCTGCCCCCAGCCCTGCAGGATTTATACCGCCTTTAGGCAATACATGCATATCCTCATCTACTCGTTCCGCTTCAGTTTTACCCAATATTGAAAGTTGTTTTACAGGAAACCCTGCATCTTTAAGTTCTTTTACTGCTGCTACAGCTTTTTCGTGTGTGTCGTAAACACCAATAGTTGCTTTCATTATCGTATGTTTTGATTAATAAATGTCATAGTTGGCGTAATCTATTATTTATCATATAAAAAGCATTCCAACACAATAACTATCGTTCTAGTACTCTTACTTCTACACGCCTGTTCATATTCTCATCTTCTTCATTTCTTTCTGGGTCAACTAATGGTCGGGTCTTGCCAAAGCCCGCATATTTTAGTCTTTTTTCATCAATACCTCTACTGATAAGATAGTCATAAATGGCTTTAGCACGATTCACTGATAGCCTATATTCACCGTTATCAAAGTCCAATCCATCCGGAGTAGTGCCATTGCAGCATATATGACCTTCTACCTGTATTTTTAGAGTAGGTTGTTCTTTCAGCACCAGGTATAATTTATTCAGCTCTTGCATAGATTCCGGCCGTACCCTATGGCTACCCGGATAAAAGAAAATCCGGTCCAACTTTATTGTTTCATTGGGTTTGGCTGTAGTTATATCAGTTATCGGTGGCTTTGCTTTTGGCGTTAAAACTGTTTGTTCTTTTTTTATGATTATCTGCACCACTCTGTCAGCAGGATATCCTAGTTTTCCATTTATTGGCGCTCTGTCTATTTTCCCTTTTCCAATACATAAGGTAACCTTATCCGGCTTAAATCCGGAACCAATGAGATAAGACTTCACATTTTCAGCCCTGACTTTGGAAATATCAATATTGTATTCCTTACTTCCCAAATAATCAGCATAGCCAAGTATTATTAAGTCCTGATCGGGCCTTATAATATCCAGATAAATGGCACTATCTATTTTAAGTTTTGCAGACTGACTAAGTTTCCTGGCGTCTAAGGCAAAATATACCTTTATGCTATCGCGTTCGGTAGCAAATGTTGTAGAAGCAGACAAAAGGGTTAATAAGAATATGAAAACCTTCATATTGTGAAATGTACTGTTAAGTTAATGAATTTACTGCTCTAATATTCTTATTTCTACGCGTCTGTTTTTTTCGGCGTCATCTTCATTTCTTTCTACTGCAACTATTGGCCTGCTTTTCCCAAAGCCATAATATTTAAGCCTGTCAGGGTCTATACCTTTATCTACCAGGTAATCATATATTGCTTTAGCACGGTTTAGTGATAAATTGTTGTCCTTTGTGTCTATATCATAAGCATCAGAATAGCCGCTAATACAGCATACGTGACCTTCAATGCTTATTTTCAATGCAGGATGCGCAACAAGTATATTGTATAGCTTATTTAGTGTTTGAAAAGAATTGCTGATATCATGACTTTCAGCCGGGAAATAAATATTCCGTAAAACAAGGGTTTCACCGGGTTTATAGCTGGTTATGTCTTCCAGGTTTCCGGTATGTTTGGTAGCTTGTTTCACTGGCTTGCCTGGCTGCGCTTTTTGAGGGGCAGGTTGTCGGGACAAGGGCTTTGATACATGTAAATAATGTTTTACAACAATATCCACCTTTCTGTCAGCAGCATAACCATTGCTACTGTTTATACCCTGTCTTTCAATTTCTCCCTTACCTATACATAAGGTTATATTCTCCCTGGTTATGCCGTATTGCTGTAAATATTGCTGTACATTCCTGGCCCTTTCAGCTGATAGGCTTTCATTGTACTTTTCCGTGCCCAGGTAATCGGCATAACCAATAATCATTATATGCTGCCCTGGGTAGATATCTTCATTATATATCGCCGAATCAAGTTTGCTCTTTGCATTACTGTTTAACTCTTTCCTATTCAAATCAAAATACAATCTTATAGTGTCCTTACTGTTTTGAGCCAACAACGCGTAAGACTGAAACAAAACAAATAACAGTAACGGATATCGCATAATGATCATTTAAAGTATCAAGGGAACAGTGTTTTTAATTTTAGGACTCTTTTTTCAATGAGATGCCAAGAGAGCATACCCAGTATAAAGGTAATAGGAATAGATAGGAACATCAATGCCAAATAATTTAGATGATAATAATGCATTAATGTTTGCTGTATCGGAAATCCATACAGATATATGCCGTACGAAAAATCGCCCATTTTTTTATTAAGCCCGGCAATTCCCTTTGCGGCCAATGTTCCAAAAGATAAAATGGCAAATGGCAACAATATAAATTGGCTGAAATAGAATGTTCGGGTATAAACACAAATAAATGTGATCAATAATGACAGACCAAATAATATATACTTATGATTATAACGGTCCAGATCGGCAATTGCCAGCAGTGCCCCGCCGAAAAAACACAATCCGAAATGTGCCATCCTATGCAGTTCGAATGCATTGTTTAAAATATTCACTTCCCTTGAATCTTCAAATCTTATGGTTAATGCCCAAAGCAAAACATATCCTGCAATAAATATCGCAGTTACTATCTTTTTCTGGCTGCGTATAAAGAATAACAAGGATATTAAAAGATAAAAGAGAAACTCATAAGGGATTGTCCAGATAGACCCATTGATAGCGCCTTTATACAAATTAGTTTCAAATACTCCATCAATATTATACTGCTGCTGGCGAAACATAGCCAGGTTTACCGGGACATACGTTAATGCCGATTTGTTATGGAAATATTCGCTTACGGTTTGATTGCTTACCACTAATCCAAGTAAGAAGGTAACAATGAGCATTACAATAAATGCAGGATAAATCCTCAATACCCTTTTTACAAGGTAATCGATTACATTTTTGCTGGCCATTGCGCTTCTGTATATCAGAAAGCCGCTAATAATAAAAAAGCCTTTTACCCCGAGAGAAGAACAATTTATCTGTCCCTGCGTTAACCTTGAAATGAAATCCTGTTCGTTACTTAAACTAAGTACATAAGAGTGTGTTATGAGCACCAAACATGCAAACACAAGCCTTAAAAAATCCAGGTTATTTCTATGCATTATTAAAATATAGCTGAATTTATGTCAATACTTTAATATACAGCTATTTATTGGTCTGATATTTTTCTATGAAATAACATGGCTACGAAAAAGATCCATATTGGTACATCGGGTTGGAGCTATAAAGACTGGAAGGGGTTGTATTATCCTGAGGATATGAAATCGACAGACTGGCTAAATTTCTATGCTAAACAGTTTGATATTACAGAGATCAACACCAGCTTCTATCATTTACCTAAGAAGCAGACAGTAGTAAACTGGACAGAAAAAGTACCGGCCAATTTTCGGTTTTGTCCTAAAATAAGCAGGTATATCACTCATATTAAGCGTCTTAAAGATCCAGAAGAATCTCTGGGGAAATTTTTTGACGTCTTTGAGCCTATG
>JBQCEX010000157.1:0-7406 GCA_051959855.1 Flavipsychrobacter sp.
GGATCAAATGACATAGATAATATGCCACAAGTCGTTGAATAAAAATTTGTAATTGGGCTTGTAAATGATATTGCATTTGCTGCGCCTGTGACTAATAAAGTATGAGTATTGGGATCTACGTGCATAGCTAAAGGCATATCAAAATCCAGATTATTTGCAGGTGGAGTATCCCAGAAAGTCATTCTTATTCCTCCTGAATAAATTCTAACCAGCATCCCCCATTTGTCTGAATGTGTAGCATCCGGCTCACCAGGGAATTGAGTTCCGTCAGCAGCATATCCGCAAACAAAAAACTGATGGTTGTAATAAGTGGTAGCTGTAGCATAATAATTTTTGTGTGAAAAATTTGTATGATTAGGATCATTGCCTATATGCCTATCGTATGTAGCTGTGCGATTTCCATTAACATCTACATGATACAACCAAATAAAATCTTGCTCGGCCCCCGGAGTTTTATCATTCACCTGTAGTGTGATATAAAAACCGCCATTATCCGGATCTTCTGTTAGGTCGACTACGCGGTAGGATTCGTCATGATTATTGGGGTTGCCAACATTAATATAATGAACCTTCGTCGATAATATATTGCCGCTAGCATCTAAATGCATAAACTGAATGCCATGCAGGCTACCAACTGATGGTGACAATGTAGCATCAAAAACAGTACCTGCAGCCACAAAGTCTGAAGTTCCAGCTGGTTGTTTTATTACAAAACCCCGTTGATTATAAATCGAGGCCCATTGATAGGTAGTAACATCGCCATAAGAATTGAGATTGCCAGATAGTAAAATTATGCATAGAAGCACTTTCGCGCATGCACCCAGCTTGAAATTTTTCAGAGATTGTTTGCCCATGTTAAAGTGATTAGGTTAAGAAATTAAGACTCATCTCAGCTTGAAAATTGAATCGATCATTGCAATAGCAATATACACGGCAGATATATAGCCAGGGGTGACTATTTAATAAACGAGGCTTTTTCCCTATAAACGATAAATTCTTTGCTATCTACCTATTGAACAGGTTGCGAAAAATCGGTGGGTAATAATGGAGCTATAGAATGCTGGAACTTTGAGCATATTTTAATCTGCACACGAGTACCGGTGGTGTCGCCCTCACTGAGGTTCTCTATATGCAGTAGGTAATCTACTTTGTAGAATGCAGAGAGCCTTTCCAGTCTTTTTCTAACAAAGCTGATTCCCAGTGAAGTTTTATTGGTTGACTGGGCAGATGGCTGATAACCATAACCATCATCCGTAATAGTAATAAGCAAATAGCTATCTTCATGAAGTTCTAATTCTACATTTATATGCAATTCTACAAGCCCTTTCTTTTTTCCGTGCACAACAGAATTTTCAATAAATGTTTGAATAAGCAGCGGTGGTATACAAATATTATCAGAAGAGAAACTTTTATTTATTTCTAATGAGATCAAATTTCGAAATCTGAGGTTCTGGAGATAAATGTAATTTCTAACAAGGCTCAATTCTTTGTCTAAAGGAATGACGTTGAATTGCAGATTTTCAATATTCTGCCTAATCAGCCTGCTAAGTAAGGCAAGATATTGATTGGCATTTTCTGCATCCCCCTGTGCAACTAAATTTTGTATATTATTGATAGAATTAAAAATGAAGTGAGGGTTTAAAAGAGCATTTATGGCTTTATTTTCCAATTGCATATATTCAAGTTCATGTGCAAATTGCCTGGACTTTTTCCTGTTATATATTCTTATTCCGATTAGCAATAGTGCCATTAACCCTAAAATTTCAAGAGTAATACCCCACCAGGAAAGATAAAAAGGAGGTAACAATTTTACTGTTATAAATTGTGATCTTGAAATAGCACCACCTTCGTTAGCTGCGCGTATTTCTATATAGTTATTTCCATAGTTATTAAGTCTGATAGTTAAAATGCCACCTTCTGCATGGAGCCAGGAAGTAGTGTCATGATTGATGATACGATATTCATAATACCCAGGATCACCATTGAATGAGAGCATATCCAATTCAATTTGCACATCGTATTCGGATCTATGCCCTAAAGTAATATTTGTAGCATGAAATATTTTACCTTCAGCAGTTATCTTTTTAATATAAAATACAGGATGAGCGATATGTTTATTTAAAAGAGAGCAATGAATGATAAATAGCTTGCCCCCTACATTGCAAATGGCGCTATCATAATATGGATAAATATCAAACAGGTTGCTTGCATGGAATGGATATTCGACTTTAACAGGATGAATTGCATTCAGGTCACCTTTGAAACTATCCAGGATATAAAAGCCTTTATTTGTATTAATGAGCATTCTGTTGTCACCCATTTTATCAAAAGAATAGTAAACTATATCCTTTTGTAAATAGATATTTTTTCGGAAAGATGCTTTTTTATAAACAAAAACACTTTTATTATTTGTCGTTACTAATATGTAGTCACCATATAAAGAAAGGCTAGCTGGTAAACCATTCTGAAAGGAATCAATTGTTGTCAATTGATCATTGTCTATATTATAAACATATAAAGCTGATTTGTCAATAACATATATAGTACGAGTTGCAGAATCAAAACGGCATTGAATGATTTTATTCCTAAATAATACAGAATCAATTTTACGATACTTGTTACTGGCTATAGATACTTTATAAAATTGGTCGAAACCACATAGCACCAGTTTGTCTGTACCATAACAATAAATATATTTTAGCCCATGAGTTTGATCAAGAATATTAGTTTGTTTGTTACACACACAAAAGAAGCTACCACTTGTATAAAATAACCAGGCAGCATTACTGTATAGAGGTGTGAATTTATTGTTTAAAAAAGCAATGTTATTAAACTGTCCCTTAGATAATTCAAAAAGTTTATTATTAGCAATGTAATATAGTTGCTTGTTTTCTGTATAAAACATTTTAGCATCTATAACATTGCTTAAGGAGCGTATATTATTAAAGTCCGCATTCAAACAAAAAATACCATCACCAATAGTACTTACCCAATAATTGCCTTCTATATCTCTTGCAACACATGTGATGCTTAGATTTTTTAATAGGGTACGCTGCACGCCTGTTTTTATGTTTACTATTCGCAAGCCATCCTTACAACTGGCAAATAGATAACCAGCAGAATCAAGATAAAGATGAATGACATTATTTATTGTAATGGAAGTGGACTGCAAATTCCATAATAGAGAATCGCCTTTATATATTTTTACACCAGTGTAATCTGCTATCAGCATTTTGTCACCAGATGAAAAAGCATTTTGAGGGCCATTGAATTTGCGGGGAGCAACACTTATAAGCTTTGAGGCTTTAATATTGAGCGATTGATTTGCTGCTATAGCCTTGACATAACCATTTACCGGATAAAGCAATGTAAGCTGCCAGTATTCTGCTTTATTTATCCAGTTTAAAACCGTATCATTAAGTAACAAAAGCTGTCCTCTATAATATCCTATATATAAATGGTTGCTGTCGGGATCGCACATGGAATTAATAAAAGCAAGTACAGGCATACGAGCAAGCAAAGAATCATTTGAGGTATTGTGTACTATACCGTCTTTTATATAGCAACTGCTGCCATTGTATGTTGATAACCATAACCTATGCTTTTTATCTTCATAGAACTTAAATACTTCATTATCACCAAGTCCTTCAAGCATTGTGTAATTCTTAAACTCGTGACCATTATAACAGGAAACGCCTTTATCAGTAGCAAACCATAAATACCCACGGCTATCCTTATAAATATAATATACGGTATTACTAACGAGCCCATCAGCCATGGTAAACTGCCGAAACGCGGCAAGTGTTACCGTAGCTTTTAAAAGAAATATGATGAACAGTATTGAATGTAAATATTTAATTGCCTTGCGTTTTGTAAAAAGTCAGAAAATCATTTACGCGTCTTTGAGCCACCTGTATTAGCTCCTCCTCACCAATCTTAACATAATAGGTATCTTGTTTGATGAGTTGTGTAATATGGGTGACGTTAATTAAAAAGGACTTATGAATACGGTAAAATGGTCGTCTGTTATATTCCTGCTCAACAAGACCAAGTGGTTTACTTAGCATGCCGACCAAAACTTTATTATTTACCAAATAATAGACTTCTGTATATGGGCCTTTAGCTTTGAAATATAATATATCCTGTGTTTGAACAACATCTATTTTATTACCAGTCTTTATGAATAAGGGCTGCAATTCAATATGGCCATGATGAGTATCACTAGTCCCCCTTTTATTAAAATGCTTTTTTATTTTTTCATAACACTCAATAATTTCCTGTTTTAATAAAGGCTTTAGAATATAATCCAAAGCTTGCATTTTTATGGCTTTGACAGCATAAAACTCATAAGCTGTAACAAAAACTATTTGGAATGGAAAAGAATGTACCTGTTGAAAAGCATTAAATATTATTTCCCGATCTAACTGTATGTCAAGAAAAGCAATATCAATTTTTTTATTGCCTGATAATTCCAAAAAAGCATTTGTATCAGAACCCGTACCTACTACCTGGATTCCCGGACAGTAATTTTCCAGACAATATTGAAGATATGAAGTACAACCTGGTTCATCGTCGATAATTATAGACCGAATTTGATCAGATTTCATAAACGTATAGTTGATAAGGTCATCTAATATACGAAATATGCGTTTAAAAACTGATCAATTATATTGAAGAAAACATGAGCTGTTTATTCGGATATATTATCCTGAATACCCCATTTTTCTGCAAGGGCATTATATTGCCCAACGGGCAGGCGTGTAGTGCCAGTATGGTATCCAGCCATCTGGCGCTGGCGAAAAGCTTCATATAAGGTAACAGCGCACGCTACCGAAATATTGAGTGACTGAACCATGCCAACCTGGGGAATAATGAAATTGCCATGACAATAGCTAAGACATTCCTCAGTGACACCGGCATGTTCGTTACCAAAAACAAGTGCAACAGGCTCAGTAAGATTTAATTCATAAAGGGAATGTGCCTGCTCACCGAGATGCGTAGCATATATTTTATAACGCTGACGTAAATCGGTCATGCATGCCTCTGTATTATCGTATTCGTGTATGGTGAGCCAACCTGCGGCACTGGCGGAACTTTTCTTGCCAAACTTTTTATGCCGAGCTATTTGTGTATTGAGCACATGCATCTCTTGAATGCCAACCGCATCGCAGGTGCGCATAACAGCGGCTATGTTGTGCGGATCATGCACATTTTCCATTACCACTGTAAGATCAGGCTGCCGATAGCCTAATACACGATTGATCTTTGCTTTGCGTTCAGGTGTCATAATAAAGTGGCAGCAAAGATAGAAAAGCGCAGTTTATAGTAAAAATAAAGCCCTTCTGTAAAAAAGGGCTTTATTGAAATGGTTTATAAAACTTCCACTAATCAAGACGTAATTTTTCTTTCACATCACCAGGTATGCCACCTTTATTCAACAAGAATGCCGTAGTTTTATAGCGTACATAAGCTTTGCTTACATACAAGTAACCTTTATAGTCATTCTTTGTACCCCAGGAGTTCTTTACGATATAGTATTCTTTACCATTCTGATCTTTGGCAAGACCTACAATGTGCATACCATGATCGTCTGTAGTGCTATAGTTGTCATAGGCTTCCTGGCGAAGTTCAGAGGTGATTTTAAGCTCAGGCTTAGGGCCATTGAACATGTCGTTCTTCTCGCTATCGCTCATATCTTCATATTCCTTTTCAGGTACATAAGCGACGCCATTTTTCCAGCTAAAATATTTCTCGCTAACATCAGCAGCCCAGGCTACCGTATAGCCATGATGCAATGCATAATCGATAGTGTGCGTCATATCATTTAGCTGAACATTGTACACCTTCTGGAAAGCCCAGTTATCCTGTACCAGGAATGGCACTTTTTTGTAATAAGGCTGATCACTAAAAGAAGAAAGCTCTACATAATCTTTAGGATTAATGCCCACTACCTCGTCAGCAAAAGATTTCGGAGTGTATGTTTTACCGTGCCATTCGAAAGATTGCGGAACAGGGCCCAGATAAGCATCGAGCACCGCATCGAAAGCTTTTTTCCATGAAGTAGAGAGCTTACCATTGGGGTTGCGTACTACAGCATCCAGCATGCCTTTTAATACAGCCTGCAGTTCACCAAACTTATTCTTAGATGTGCCATAATGAAGGCCTGTGTAAACAGACTGCGGAATGGCACCGTATTTGGCGTACATATTAATAACATCGTGGCACTCTCCCCCATCGCCCCAGTTAAGGCCGCCATGCAGACGTACGTATACATTGGCTTTATCCTGGTATTCGCAACGGGCTGTATAAATCTCCGCAAGGTCAACAGGCTTTTTGCCCATGCGGATCATTTCGCTTTCGAGGAATGAATTAGTAGAATAACTCCAGCAGGTACCAGAGCTTGCCTGATTTTTTACAGAAGTGTTCTCCAGATTGATAACATCAGTAAAATGATATTTTTTCTTAGCACTGTCACTTTTGTTATTATCCAGTTTTTTTACAAGGTCGTCCTGAGCTGCAGCCACCAAAGGCAGTGCAGTAACAAAAAGCATTAATAGTTTTTTCATTTATAAATTTTGAGGCAGGGCGAAAATACCCAATTATCAATTAAATACTAAAGAAGTGACGGGGTGAAAATAAGGGGGTAAAATAGCTAAACAAGGTCTATTTCGTACAGTAAATCCTGCTTGCTGCCCTTTATTCCATACAATTTCTGGTTGCTGACCTGAAAAGTATCATAGAGCGCCATAAGTTTTTCTGAGAGCCTTATATCGCGCTCTTCGGCATATAACTCATCTTTATCATCCTGATCGGTGAGTGAATCGCGGTATTTGATATATTCTGTATTCTCCTCCAGTTCCTGATCTATTTCGGTGATAAGACTACGTACAAGGGGAGCAGGGTCGCCAAGAGCAAAATCGAAAATCATCTCCTGCAGCGTGGCCTCGTCTTTAAACTTCTGATTCTTAATGAACATTGCAGTGTAAAGTTACAAGTACAGTCATCAATTAAAAGATAAAAAATGATAAAAAAATTCCCGGTGCGAAACCGGGAACTTTTATGGAAACTGGACAGATTAGATTTTTATTTTATCAACCGGCCATCTTAACACCAAGCATCTGCATCAGCATGTCCCTAACTGAAGGATAAAAGAGCTGATATGCATTTTGCCTGTTATCCGGCACATCAGTATGTTGCATAGCCAGAATGTAAATTAAGGGTTCAGGTACTTGTAAAACCTCACAAATCTTTTTGAGATTGCGGGAACTTGGCCTTTTAATGCCATTTTCAATTTGAGAGACAGAGGTAGGAGAAAGATCACACATTTCAGCTAGTTCATGTTGTGTAATTCCACGCTCTGTTCTAATTGATCTGATACCTATACCTATATTCATGTTATTAAAATT
>JBQCEX010000158.1:0-2675 GCA_051959855.1 Flavipsychrobacter sp.
GCAAGCGCCAGCCGCGGGCAAGATCAGCATTTGATAAAAACTTAAGGGCAAGCGCCAGTTCAACAAACCCTAAAGTAACCTTAACCTGGTTGAGCCAGCCGCCGGAAGTAGCGAGCTTGTTGAGCATGCCAGGAAAAACAGCAAACAATGCGAACGGCAATGCAAGACCAATGGAGAAGCCCAACATACCAATGGTAGGCCCTAACAAACCACCACGGCCAGCCAATACCAGCAGCGGACCTACTATAGGGCCGGTGCAAGAAAATGACACAATAGCCAAAGTAAGCGCCATGAAGAAGATGCCACCAAAGCTACCAGTGCCTGCCTTGGAATCCGTCTTGCTCGTCCATGAAGATGGCAGGGCTATTTCGAAAGCGCCGAGGAATGAGATACCGAATATGATGAAGATCGCAAAGAAGAAAAGATTTGCAATCCAGTTGTTAGAAAGATTATTTAAAGCATTAGAGCCAAAGATGGCAGATATAAGCACACCCAGCAAGGTGAATATAATGATGATGGAAAGCGAATAATAAATAGCATTCTTAATACCCTCCTGGCGTGTTTTGCTGCGCTTGGTGAAGAAGCTTACTGTGATGGGTATCATGGAATATACACATGGTGTAAGCACGGCTGCGATGCCACCACCCAGGGCAGCAAGGAATAACCAAAGCAGTGATTTATTCTGTTTGTTATCAGATGCCGGAGGGGCGTCGGTTTTAGCAGTGGTGTTATTTGAATTGCTGTTGGCGTTTACTGCAGCAACCTGTTTATTAGCTGTATCAGCTACAGGTGCTATGGCAGCAGCATGAGCAGTTGTGCTATCTATCAGAGGGGCAGTTGCCGCTTCTGTTGTTTTATCGCCTTCAATATTAAATGCAAATGGTTTGGTTTTAGGCGGCAGGCACATGTGGTCGTCACAAACCTGGTATTCATACTTGCCTGCTATTTTAGGCGTACCTGTTACTTCGGCATCCTGTACATAGTCAACCTTTACCTTATACATGTTGACAATGCCATCGATACCTTCCATGGTTTCTGATATCAGCTTGCCTTTTTCTTTAATGCCGCCAATGAGCTTAAGACCAGCAGCCTTATCAAATGTAAAAGAGGGGCTGATAAGCGTACCATCGCCACCAGGCTTCATGGCATAGATGTGCCAACCTTCCTTTATTTTAAGATGGAAGGTAAGCTCGTAGTGATTGCCACTTTTCTTTTTGGCCTCGAAAGTCCATGTAGTAGGATCCTGTGTAATCTGCGCATGTGCCGCGGGCAACGCGAACATGCAAAAGAAAAGTAAAGCAAGCCTAAATGCCTTCATGAATATGTGTGATTTAGAAATAAATTAAAATGCGATCATCCTATCTACGAAAATCTCCCTTGCTAAGACGCTAATCTGAGCTTAATAACCGGTATAATTTGCTTAAAGTATCGTTAAAAGCTAATCTATCTTAAAAGAAAAATGTTTGGTTACCGGAGGAAGACAAAGACTATCGTTACAAACCTGGTACACCTGCTCCCCCGATATAGTAGTAGGGCTTTCTACCAATACCTTTTGTATGAAATCAACTTTATTTTCGTAATACAGGACTTTGCCTGTGATACCTTCCATAATAGATGAGATAGCAGCTCCGCGCTCCATTATTTTTCCTTTAAGATTAAGTTGGCTGTTATCATAAAATTTGAAAAAGGTAGCCACTATGGAACCATCGCCGCCCGGTGTCATACTCCAGATATGCCACTTAGGTTCGAGGGTAACATGAAAGATGAGCTGGTACTCTTTACCCTTCAATGGTTTTACTTCATATTCCCAACTGGTAGGATCCATTTTCTGCGCATGAACCTGTGATACCAGGAACAAACCACAGGCTAATAACAGGGCTGCTTTAATCAATTTCATAGCAATTAATTCATATAGGTGAAGGCTTCGAGAATGGCGCGGCCATCTATATTATTCAATGTCTCGCTGCAGGCACGCTCAGGATGTGGCATCATACCATATACATTACGGCCAGCGTTGCAGATACCGGCTATATTATTGATAGCGCCGTTAGGGTTTGAATTAATATGTACTTCACCGTTTTCGTTGCAGTAGCGGAACACTACCTGGTTGTTCTTATTCAGCTGCTCCATAGTAGCCGCGTCAGCGTGGTAGCGGCCTTCACCGTGTGCTACGGGTATCTTTAATACTTTATCGCCTACTGCGCCACCTATGATATTCTTAGTGTTTTCGCTTTTTATGTAAACGTTCTTGCAAATGAACTTCTGATGATCATTTTGCAGGAGGACGCCAGGAAGAAGACCAGCTTCGCAAAGAATCTGGAAACCATTGCAAACACCGAGTACCTTGCCGCCGTCATTAGCAAATTTTATTACCTGTTCCATCATTGGGCTGAAGCGAGCGAGCGCACCGCAACGCAGGTAGTCGCCATAAGAGAAGCCACCCGGCAATACAATACAATCTTCCTTTGAGAACATGCTAAGGTCGTTGTCCTTATGCCAAAGCATTACCACCTCTTGTTTAAGATCATCCTGTAAAGCATGCATCATATCGCGATCGCAATTAGACCCAGGGAAAACAATCACTCCGAATTTCATTAATACTGTTATTTATTTTGTGCCAACTGGCAAAAGACCACAAAGATCAGTGAGAAATAAAAGATAAAATTACTAAACCG
>JBQCEX010000159.1:0-3390 GCA_051959855.1 Flavipsychrobacter sp.
CATGTTTATTAGCTTTATCACATCCTGGTGCTGCAGCTTGCAACTTATTATTCGCAGCACACAGTCTACATCTTCTATATCTATGCTCCACCCTGTTATGCAGGTTTGCGCGGTTAACATAGCTCCAACACATTGCACATCACCCTCTGTTCGTATGTTCGTTTTAAAGACCATTACCTGGTCTGTTAATTGCCTATCCATAAAAAAGCAAATGCTCACTTATGTTGTTGCTAAAAATTATATCCTTAGTGCTTTTAAGGCAAGGTCATAGGTTTGCCAAAGCACTTCTTCATTCATTTTAAATGGCTTGCCTGCCAGGCTGCGGCCATACTGATCAAAACGCAACAGGTTATATAGTGGGGCAAATGCAATGGACCAATATACTTCTATAGGCATCTGCGCTATTTCGCCACGTTCTATGGCATTGCTCATTAGCCTGCCCAGCTTGCCTTTCAATGCTTCATCAAAAGTGCTGAATACTTTTTCCTGGTAGCTGGATGCCCGCAGCTGATCGAAAAAAACAACCAGTTGGGGATAATTTTTTACAATATTTATCCGGTTCACCCACTGCTGCTTCAATCCTTCAGCAAATGGCCCTTCCGTATCAAGTCCCTTCAGCATCATGGCAGAAACTTTTGCAGCTTCTTCCACGCCTATTTTTGTTATCAGGTCATCTTTGTCCTTATAGTAGATGTACAATGTCGCCACAGAAACACCACATGCCTTAGCCAGTTTATTCATGCTAAAGTTGTCCAATCCTTCCTTTACTACCATCTCTATGGCGTTCCATTTCACCAGCTCTTCCTTTTCAATGTCCCTCGTACGCATCTAAAAGAATATCCTCCAATTATTTAGGTTTAGCAAATTTAAATGAATGTTTGCTTACTTATGTATTTTTCATGTACATTATTTTCCAAATGTGGATATGTTCTTAAAGATTAAAAAATGTTGATGTGTCATGCTATTTTATTATAACAAACCACCAACTTGCAAAGGGACAATTGAAAATTTTATTAACCTGCATGTGGATATGTTTTCTTGGAAACTGCTTGTTAACGATAGTACATTGCAGGCATATGCTAACTGGACTAATCATCGTATCAGCTAATTAGCAAAGTTCTTTGACATACTGTAAACCCTTTTTTCTGGTCAGTAATTTTTTCTTACCACCGGAAATTTTATCTCAAATCCGCCACAGGCGCAGATGTACTCTTTCCGCCACAGGAAAAAACCGGAAATTTCCTGTAAAAAGACGGTAAAAAGTGTATGGGTAATAATGGGGCATAAATGGGAAATCTCATTATTTTTAATAAGATTGTCTGGCAAGCTTTTCAGCCTATTTTAGGTCCTTCATTTTACCCAATCTTATTTTTAGGATAATGGGACATTTGCTCACAAATAAGACATCTGGATATGCATTTAAATAACATATGCACATCTGTCATCTTAACCTTTTCTTTTTACGTTTATGTCCCGTTTACTTTTTATTTTTGACTATACGCTATCTGTTTTCACATAACAGCTTTTTTGAATCTTTACTTTTGACTTTTGAATTTGAAGAATGAGTGATAATTATATAGTATCAGCGCGCAAATATCGCCCCCAGACCTTCGACACGGTTGTAGGTCAGGAGCATATTACTACCACGCTGAAGAATGCCATCCGCAATCAGCACCTGGCGCATGCATATCTGTTTTGTGGTCCGCGCGGGGTGGGTAAAACTACCTGTGCCCGTATCCTGGCCAAAACCATTAATTGCGAGAATCCTACGCCTGATATGGAAGCCTGTGGTGTTTGTAATAACTGTAAGGCCTTAGAGAACAATACTTCTTTCAACATATTCGAGCTCGATGCTGCCAGCAACAACTCTGTTGATGACATACGCGAGTTGGTAAACCAGGTGCGTTTTGCACCGCAGCAGGGTAAGTATAAGGTATATATAATAGATGAGGTGCACATGCTCAGTGCCTCTGCCTTCAATGCATTCTTGAAGACGCTGGAAGAGCCGCCACCTTATGCCATCTTTATACTGGCCACCACGGAAAAACATAAGATATTACCTACTATCCTTAGCCGTTGCCAGATATTCGATTTCAAGAGAATAACAACCAACGATATAGTTGCCCACCTGCAGAAGATAGCAGTAAATGAAGGTATGCAGGCACAGGAAGCGGCTTTGCACATCATAGCCCAGAAGAGCGAAGGCTGTATGCGCGATGCCCTTAGTATGCTCGACAGGATAGCCAGCTTTACCAATGGCCAGCTGACCTATGCTAATACTATGGAGCATCTCAACCTGCTGGATGCTGACTTTTACTTCAGCCTGGTAGACCACATGCTCTCGCAGGATGTAAGCGGCACTATGCTGCTGCTGGATAAGGTGCTGGAAAAAGGCTTTGAGGGCAATATTGTGTTGGAAGGACTTGCCGAACACTTGCGCAATCTGCTGTTATGCAAAGATGCGCGTATGGCAAAACTGCTGGATGTGCCTAATGAACATAAACAGGTATATTACGAAAAGGCCATGCAGGCGCCCCCATCATTTATCCTTAGCGCACTGAATGTGGTAAATGAAAGCGAGCTTAACTATAAGAATGCTATTAATAAAAGGCTGCACGTAGAAATGTGTCTCATTAGGCTCTGCTACGTATTGCAGGCCACACGGGCCATTGCTACTGACGAAGGCGAAAGCGTAGTGGTAAAAAAAAACTTTGAGCCTGTAGTTAATGCGCCTGTTGCTTCAGTACCACAGGCACAGCCTCAATTTCAACAGCCCCAGGCTGCACCGCAACAGGCGCCAACACAGCCAATGCCTGCTCCACAGGTAGAAGAGCCGGAAGAACCAACGCTGCAAGCGCCCCCCGTTTACCAGGCCGAGCCTGCGCCGGTAGCAAAGGTACAGGAACCGTTAAAGCCGGTTACGCTCCCGCCTGCCACTCCTTCTTACCCGGCCCCAAATGGCGCTGCACGCCGCATCAGCCGCAATATTATTGACGACCTGGATGCTGAATTGCAGAATGCCAAGGTGGTTGAGCAGGAGAAAAAGGAGCTTACACAGGACATTGTAGAGCAGTCCTTCAACAAATACCGCGAACAGCTGCGTGCGGAGAATAAAAGCGTGTATTATGCCCAGTTCTCTTCCATGACGGTAGAGGCTACCCCACCTGATGAGGTACGTATAGTAGTCCCCACCGATCTTACGGCCACCTATGCGCGTGAGCATCGCAACATTCTTATCGACTTCTTCCGCGAGCAGACAGGTATGCCTGCCATAAGAGTGACTGTTGAGATAAGGGAAAATGAAGAGATAGAAGCACAGCAACAGGTTAAAGTGCTCAGCCGCCCGGAGATATATGAGGTTATGGTGCTCAAAAACCCTAACCTCGGACG
>JBQCEX010000160.1:0-12758 GCA_051959855.1 Flavipsychrobacter sp.
AGAGCTGCGCCGGGGTTAGCAGGCACTATAGTGTATGCTGCATCAATCAATTTCCCTAAGCCATCCTCAGGTAATGAAAGCTTATTTCGCACTTGCGCCCAAAGGCTTAAACGCAACAAACCATTAAGCAAAGATGCAGGCGATCCGGCAGGAAGCAAATTAAGATTACTGTCAACAGCTACCTGCAGCAGCGTAAAATCAAAGATTGAGAACGCAGATGTTACCCTGGAAGGATTAAGATAGAAGTATTCAAATTCCTGGTTCCTTAAACGAAGCTTATTAGCAATGTATATAACTTTATAAACACGCCTGTAGGTTAAATAAAAATCTGACAATAAGAAGCCAGGAAGTTCGGTACCAGTATAAGGGCCACTGGTGATTTTACCGTGACTGTCTAAAGTTGGATATTGCAGATCCAGGTATTGAATGGTAGTTTCCGACAGATCATACGCTGAGGTAACAAATATGCTGTTGATGAACTCAAGTATTACGCCGGTATTTGTCCCGCCGGGATTAATAATGCTGGCTATCCAATCTGATGACACATTGAATTGCTTACTGAATTGCTGGTAAACAACATTAATAAGCTGGTTTAGCAATGTAGGGTTACTGCCAGTGTATAAAGGATATTTCTGCAGCTCAGAACGCAGTGCTTCAAGGAAAAGCTGTATAGAAGACACATTAGGGGTATAGATATTTTCAGTGTCAATATTCCCGATCAGGTAATTGATCTCTGCAACTGAAAAGCCTGAAGTTTTTATTGTATCAATATAATCTAATACAGATTGCAAATTATTCAGGAAATCACTTATTTGATATGTAGTGCTGCCAACTGTATACGGCGGATTAGACAGGTATACATGTGTTTGACATAGCTGCATGATGGTGACGAAATCCTGAATACTATAGCCTGTTGCCTTAGCCACCTGGGCTATTATATACAATCTGCTTAAAGCTATCCAGGTAATGGCAGTGGTGCTAAGGTTAGTGATACCCAGGAAGTTGAGGATCGTTATAACCTCATCTTCTCTTATTCTACAAAAACCAGCAATGGAAGCTGTATTATTAAGGTATTGAGAAGGCAATGAGGCGGGGTTGCTGAATATAGCATTAGCCGGATCATTGATTATACTTTTATTTCCGAATATTGAGCCGTAAACTGTAGGCATTATATCCAGTGTATCACTGTTATAATCAGTATATGAAACATTATCCATATTTTGCCACCAGCCGGCAACAATTTCAGGTGCCAGGCCTAGTCTGTTTGCCAAAAGCATCACACGGCCCAGTAGCTGATAATCATTCTGGTTTAATGCACTGATGTTTAATGCGCGGAACAGAACATCCCATTTATTAATATCCATTTTCTTTGTACGGTACAATAGGATGGCCCTGTACAAATTTCCAAGGAAACCTGCAGGCGTTGCAGTACCTGCAAAGTTCAGTTGCAATAAATTTAATTGGCAAGTATTGGCAGGGGCCCCGGCGTGAGGAGCAATGGTGATGTTATTACCATTATTCAGGAAGGACGTATTCAGAAACTGCAGTAATTCTTCATAAGACAGGCCTGTTTGCTTTAATAATACATCTATCCTGCTTGTCAGCAATGTTGTCCAAAGCCCTTTTAATATAACAGAGCTATCTTCCGGGTCCTGTATGCCGTTTTGTAAGCCGCCGGTATTGTCTGAATGGTTCAGCCCATAGTAGAGCCATGGGGTACTGCTGCCGGTTGTTGCGGTTATAATGCTTGCTGCATTCTGCGTGATGCCCAGCCACTCTGTAAAGATGCTGTAATTAGATACAACATCAGAAGTTGGAATAGCATAATTAGACTGCTGTGATGGCGGTAAGAACAAGCGCATCATATCGTAGCGGCTCTTACCGAGATACTTGAGATATGATCTTGTTTCTTCTATCGGTAAGCTAAATGGAAGGTTATATGGATAACCGGCATTATTTAGAATATTATTATAGACATAGGCAAAATCATTGTAGTCGGAATAGGTAGTACCTCCTGTCAATCTGTATTTATGTTCAGGATATGCAGCCAGCTCTACCTGTGTACCTGTAGTCTGGAATGAGGAAGGCAATGCAGCAACGGTTCCCCCTGGCAATTGCCTAAGGATCATCAATTCCAGCAATTCATTTACCAGGTCAATATATGGTACCGGAGTGTTAGCATTTTTACAGGACAAGTCTATATTGGCTATATCCGGCCTTCTATTCACCAGTTCATTATATGCAGGCGTGAAGCCGCCTACTAACGGAGTAGACGCTTTTTTTCCAAGGAAATTTAATATATCAGCCAAGTATGCGGACGGGCTATATAAAGAACTGCACATTTCGCAATTACAAAAATCAAGGCTACCAAACATTGTGGCCAGGTCAGGATCAGCAGTTGCAGCTACGGTATCTATTACGCCTCCAAAATTTGCTAAGGCTCCATTTGCGGGCAGGCTTAAATTATTTCGGGCACTCAGTAGTGAATGCAGTGCATAATGGGTGGTAATAGCCGCAGTAGTATGTGCGGTAAGGGCCGTGGTCATGGCAGGCGTAGGAGCACCGGAATGGGATTCCACAAACATGCCCTCCTCATTATGTGCAACAGACATTGGAGCGAATGAACTGCCATATAAAGAAACAAATTCATCTCTGCTCAATTGAGATATGGCCAGGGCAGAGTTATGGCCATTCATTATCATTGCGGCTGTGGCAGTAGGATTGCCGCCGGTAATTTTGCTGACTGTTACAAATGGTTTTAACGCAGAAGCAAGCGCATTAACATCTGTTATACCAGTTAAATTAAAATTGTATGCAGGAGAACTAATATCGTGAATACTGTTTTTTATTGGATCAAAATCCGGATTGTTTCCTATAAAGGTAATAACCTGGGAACGGGCATTATTATCCTGGATCAGCCTGGGACCATTGTTACCCTGCAATTGGGATGATATATTTGTAAGCGGATACATTTTTTGTGCAATATCCGCCAGCGTTTGAGCATACTGCGTCTGAACATCTATGTTATTGGGATCTGTAATTGATCCCCTTATAGAAGCCGGTACTGCCAATGTATTGTTAGTGCTGCAAACATTCTGAACAAATTGCAGCCATTGTGTTGTTGTCCATGTTGAAAGCTGGCTAATATGTGCTCCACGCAGGTTACTGGTTAAAGCTGAAAGCATTAGCGGCTGAAAGCAAGTCAATCCTGCTAGCTGTAAAGTTGTTTGTGCCGTTTGAGTAGCGGCAGCTCCATGATTTGCAGTATAAGATATCCAGAAATCACTTATATCATCAAAATCCTGATTGTTGTATTCCGTCAGAAAACTGCTGACGTTAGCAGCAGAGCCCAAGCCTGCCTGCAGAACATCATTTAAAGTATGAGATTCGCCGGCAATTGGTATAGCTTGTGTTGCCGTAACCTGGTATGCCTGTGCACCCTGAATAAACGAAGACAAGTTATTCAGAGAAGATGCAGGCATCACACCATTCTCAGCTGCAGTCTGAACACTGCTTTTGATGTCTGCAACGGTCATGCTTAACCAGGGATGTACTGTAGATCCGGTAGTCTTTGTTAACGCATAAAACAGCTCAGGTGGCTGGCCGTGTTCATCTGCATATTTGTGCGCTGCTACAATGTTTTGCACGGCACTGCTCTTGTGGCTGGTAGCACCACTTACATATCTTAGCTGATCTATATTGTTAACCGTGTCGACTTTCAGGGTAGATATAGGAAGGCCGGCAGTTACAGTTGTTACCGCATTTCTTACATTTTCAAATTCGGAAAGCGCATTTACCGAGTTTAATGCAAGATTTACAGTCAATACATCATGCCATTCAAAAATATCATTAGAGGCTATAAAAATACCTGTTGGGTCAAGCGCTTCTACCCTGATGCTTCTATTTGTAAGAACCACCGTATTATTAATTAACCTGCTGCTGATCTTTGCCTGGTAATATCCATGTGCATCTGTTTGGACGGTTGCAAGCAAATATTTATTGTTAATACCGTTTTCATAAATATTTACTGTGGTGTTTACACTGGGCTTTGCTGCTGCATCCGTAATTGTTCCCTGTACTGTAATGTAATTAATTGGTGTTACGCTTACTTCAGTATCAGGAATTGCAGCGTCATAGGTTCCCTGGTTAATATTTATTATAACGGAGGCCTCAGGGCTATAGGCCATCGTTACGCTGGCTAAAAGCGTTATTCCGCTATACGCCTTATATTGCGGCACTATACTTTGTTGTAGTATCAGCCCGGCAACAGGGTCACTAACCAGGAAAGTGAAGTTCCCGGCTGCATCCGTATTGATTGTAGCTATAAGACCGTATGGGCCGGAAGAATCCCATAATTCTACCTTTGAATTTGCTAACGGTGTTTTGGAAGGTACCATCAGAACCTGTCCTCTAATCGAAATTTGGTTTGGCATTGTTTATAAATTGGCGTTAAAAAATATTTATTAAACTTTAAAGTATTCAATGGTAGCACGAAACATGGCTATAGCCACTGAGCAACCACTTTTCTAAAAACAAAATAATCTGCATTACGTGCTACCTATTTGCATGCATTCATATAGGTATCCAAGCCAGTTTTTTTGGATTTTTAGGCATTACAAAAGAAACTATTGTGCATGCTGCCTATGTGCAAGCATCATTGTCCGGCCATTATCCTGCAACGGCTCATGCGCGACCAGGTCTTACTGCAAAGGATAGCTCTGCGGCTTAAGAAGCTAATAGAAAAGAAAGATGTGTGACAGGAGCAGCTATATAACGAGACAGATATCCATATTGCCAGGATATAGACTGCAATGGTCACTATGAGCGTAAGTACTTTATTTAGGCTTTGTAATTATTTTGAAATATCTCTTCAAAAAGCAACTGCATATATGCAGATGTCTTTCATTATCATTAACTTTTACATGTACCAAAACCTATTTGCAGGGGAATTGTCCAAGATATTTTTACCTTAGGCCGTCCCTTTTGATAAAATCAGGTTGTTATTGTGATATAGTTCAAACATTCAATAACAATTAAACTTAACAAAATGAAAGAGTACATTTTGCTTTTTAGACACGAAAATGCCAACGGTAAGGTTTCACCTGAGCAAATGCAGCAGTGGATGAAACAACAAATGGATTGGGTGAACAGCATTGCTGCCAAAAACAAATTTGTAAGCGGCACAGGATTGCTTTTTGACGATGCCAAAGTAGTCAATCATAAAAAATTTGTTACAAATGGCCCTTTTGGTGATCTAAAAGAAACACTTGGTGGCTACATTATCGTAAAAGCAGAATCTGCCGACGAAGCTGCCGAATTCGCCAAGGGTGCACCGATTTTACAGGGCGAAGGTAATACTGTAGAAGTTCGTCAAATTTTGACACACTAAACTAAAAATAAAGCTCACGGCAAATCGTGAGCTTTATAACTATACATGAAGGAAGACTATATCATCTCTCATCTTTTTAAGACAGAGTATAGCAAAATGGTAGCTGTCCTCGTCAAATCTTTTGGTCTTAAATACATAGAGGTAGCCGAAGATATTGTAAGCGAAACTTTTTTAGCCGCAATTGATAGTTGGTCGTATAAAGGGAAACCCGAAAATCCAACCGCATGGCTTTATACTGTTGCTAAAAACAAATTAAAAAACCACCTTACCCGAGACAATACTTTTAACAAGATAATCTCTGCACAATTAGTCAATAAAAGCAACGCTAATGAAGCCGAAATTGATTTTTCAGATAAAAACATTTCTGATAGTCAACTTCAAATGCTTTTTGCCGTATGCCACCCATCAATCTCAACAGAGGCGCAAATCTGCCTGGCATTACGAATACTTTGCAGCTTATCACTAAGTGAAATTGCTGATGCTTTTTTATCAAACAAAGAAGCGATCCATAAAAGATTACAGCGGGCAAAAGAAAAGCTTTATTCGGAAAAGATAAAGATGGAAATGCCTGGCAATAAAGAAATCACTGGACGATTAAACACCGTCATTCAGACAATATACCTGTTGTTCAGCGAAGGCTATTATTCAGAAAGCAACAATTCCATTGTGCGGAAAGAGCTATGCGTTGAAGCATTAAATTTAAATTATTTACTGCTGGCCAATCCACTTACAAACAACCATTCAACCAATGCCTTAATGTCATTAATGTGTTTTCATACTTCGCGCCTGGAAGCAAGACAATCGGCAAACGGAGATATTGTACTTTACGACGACCAGGATAAGACACTTTGGGACAAGGAATTTATCGAAAAAGGATTTTATTATTTACAGCAAGCGTCTAAATGGGAGATAACTTCAACATATTATATTGAGGCAAGTATAGCCTATTGGCACACCGTTGACAACAGTAATCCTGACAAATGGGCGAGCATTTTAAAATTGTATGATGTTTTATTATTAGCCAATAATTCACCAATAGTAGCCCTAAACAGAATTTGGGCGTTCTCAAAGGTTAACGGAAACATATTGGCTATAAAAGAAGCTGAAAAATTAGACTTAAAAACAAATCATTTCTATTTTATTCTTTTAGCAGAGTTATTCAAAGATATTGATATCCGTCAATCAATTAATCATTTGACGAAAGCACTTCATATATGCAAATCCAATACAGAGAAAGAAATGATAAAAAAGAAAATCACAAAGTACAGCAGCTATTGAAGGCATAATGGTCACTGCTAACCGCACTGGGCCAAGCATCCCTATTAGTACAAGTTCGCAGGTGTTTGCTAAAGTGCGTGTTAGTAACGCCACAACATGAGATGATCACTATTTTCATTTATGATAGACAGCTTCCAAGTTCCATGCAGCTTGCTAACAAAGCCGCCGCTAAGAAGTAACAATTACGCTCCCTCGCTTAATCCAAACGGTTACTTGCTGTTATTATACGTTTACGAATTTTAGGAAATATCAATCATTCTCTGATATAGCTTTATCCCTATAAAAGCATTTACTATGAAAAAAATATTAACAATTTTATCGCTCTTTGTAGCAGCACATGTGCATGCTCAAACCACTATGACTGTTAATAACATGACACCATGTAGTGTACAGTTCTATGCTATTGCGTCTCATCCTGCTACTTGTGACATGGCCTTTAATTCCGATCAGGTTATTATCCCGTCTGGCACTTCAATTGCTTATAAATTTAGCGATCTCATATGGCATGGCGGCACCATCATTCCAGACGATGAGTGGGATCGCTTAGTTGTGACCGGTGACGTTATTGGCTTCACCCTGGCCGATGTAGGCATGCCATGTACGGGAGCCCCTGCCACTGCCACCTACACAGCGCCTTGCACGGGCACTACAGTACATATAAACTATTCTAAAGACGGAGCAGGCAATGCAACTATTAACATATATTAAAGAACAGTTCCCCGCCCTCACTTGCGATCTAAGAGCATGCTACAATTTGATATTTCGGTAGTATTTCTGCTGCAACCTATATAATACATAGGTTGCAGCATTTCTTTTGAGGCATTCTTTCACAAAAAGGGAAAAGCAGACTATGCAGCATAAGAGGTACCATTCTCCCTTGTTTGCGTTCTTCACCAACAAGTTCGCGAAGCACGACAACTATTAACACAACTCAGCTAGGGCGGCACTGCAGCCCATAGGCCAATAGCAGCACTTCTGAAATTAAGCCTTCGTAAGTTTCAGTAGTTTTGTTTGCTTACTTTCACTTAAACATCACATTGCCGCATTTCACACATTATCGCATTAAGCAAACAATGTGGATATGTTTATTTGGAACTGCCTTGTTAATATTCCGATATTGCAAAAGGCCATTACACTATAAACCAATGGTCGCCGGAAATGAAAGAAACGAAGGGAGATTTATGGGAGCTTTTGTTACCTTTTGGGGGACAAATGGGGCACAAATGGGGCATTCGCACAATTGCAAATTTTAAACATACAGCAATCCTGCAAAGCATTTCAGCTAAACAGCCGCCAAACCAAATGCCCCAATACATTTTTTATGGGCAAATGGGGCATTAGCATGAATCCTTACCCGGTTCATACCAACATAACTACCAAATACCTTAAGATTAATCGGCTGAAAAATTGTTATATACATTTGCTGGGTATGATAATACGAACTATGAGAAAGGCTATTTGCTTGCTTGGTCTGCTGTCACTTGCACTCTTTTGCAGGGCTCAGCAATATCAGTATCTCGTATTGAAGGGCGGAGGCATAAGAGGCATTGCTTATGCCGGCGCTATAAAGGTATTGGAAGAAAAGGGCGTTTTGCAGCGTCTCACCAAAGTGGCCGGCACTTCCGTTGGCGCCATTACGGGCACCCTGGTATGCATGGGCTATACAGCCTCACAGATCGAAGATATTATGTTTGCGCAAAACATTGCAGTTTTCAATGATGGCCAGGGCTACTTCATCGGCGGGCAGTGGAGGTTGAGAAAAAGATATGGCTGGTATCGTGGCAAACGTATGCAGCAATGGCTGGGTAGCCTGATAGCACAGCAAACCGGCAATCCGGACCTTACCTTTGGCCAGCTGCACAAGCTATGCAAGCAGGATAAGAAATACAAAGACTTATATGTTACTGCAACTGATGTAACACAGCAAAAACTAATAGTATTCAGCTGGGAAACTTACTCGGATGTGGCTATAAAAGATGCAGTCAGGGCCAGCGCATCTATTCCTTTTTATTTCACTGCTATGTTCATGGATAGTACCGGAAAGCTCACCAATAAACAGCCTAAAAATGCCAACTACGATATTTTGATAGACGGCGGCCTGCTGGCTAACTACCCTATTGAGATGTTCAATACATCGCTTGACAGTACCAACCACACTATTAATGAACACACCCTCGGTCTCAAGCTCGATCGCCCCGACCAGATCACTTATGCCACTACGCATGATGGCCTTGCACCGTTTCATATTCACTCGCTACCCACCTACATTGCCGCACTATACAATCTCACCATCAACCAATTAAACAAAGGAGTATCACCAGAGATAGAAAAGAAGAATACCATTTATATAAGCACCAGCAATTTAAGTCCGCGCGTAAGGCATATTACCAGGGAGCAGAAACAACTATTGTTTGATAACGGAGTAGCTGGCGCCCGCACATTTTTTGAAAAGAACAACTAACTTAGAATACCAAACTAAACCGATCTCCATGAGGAATATAGTGTACAACATCAATATAAGTATAGATGGCTGCTGCGACCATACCAAGTTTAGCCCCAGTGAAGAGATGTTTCCTTACTTCACCCAACTTATCAAAGACGCTGACCTTGTTGTCTATGGCCGCAAGACGTATGAACTGATGTTTCCTTACTGGGCTGATGTTGCCAAAGCGCAATCAGAATCAGCAGTTGTGAATGATTTTGCCCTGGCACTTACAGCTGCCAAAAAGATTGTCTTTTCCCGCACTTTAAACAGTGCTGAAGAAAATACGACAATCCTCCATGGTGATCTGGAAAATGAAATGCGCAAATTGAAACAACAACCCGGCAAAAACATCCTGCTCGGCGGCGTAGACCTACCCTCACAATTAATAGCGCTTGGCCTTGTCGATGAATTCCAGTTTGTCCTTCACCCAGTCATTGTCGGTGACGGCACACGTCTCGTCGACTCAGGTCTTCCGGAAAAATTAAATCTGCAGCTTGTTGACACTAAAATATTTCAATCCGGCTACATCTGCCTGCATTATACCCGTTAAATCACTTATTGTGTCTTTGACATACAAAAAACAATAAGCTCAGAACATTTACTTGCATTACAACCGAAAGTTCACTTATTTAACAGCAATGCGCAAACGCATATCTACCCGGCTATTGCCTGCCATGGTACTATATATGTATCTATGGGCTACACCGGCATGCATGCAAGCCACCATAAATCCCGACAGCTTACTTTCTGTTGCGCTCCACTCTAATAATGACACCGGGCATATCAAAGCATTACTGGACATTTCCACGTCATATAAAGCACGTAGTGTTACAAAGGAATTTCTATATGCCAGCCGGGCTTTGCAGCTTTCAGAACAGGCCGGATGGGATATGGGAAAAATGTATGCAGAGCAGCTTATCGGAGATTCGTATCGTGATGTCATGGGGTATGCTGATGCTATAATGCATTATAAAGCAAGCAGGACCTTAGCTATAAAATTACATCAGCCTAATGCTGAGGCCAGGTGCCTGAGAGGCCTTGTTTTTGTGTCTTACAAAATGGATAGACTGAATGATATGGTCTATTATCAAAAAACATTGCTGGAATTGGCAAGACGCCAGGGAGATCCACTAAGTGAATGCGGAGAAATGAATACCTATGCGCTACGATTATCTGACGCGGGACAGTACAAATCAGCTATAAGGTATTGGCAGCAGGACATTGCTTTCGCCAATGAACATTTTAACGGTGTGCAAAAGGACTCAATGCTAGCTTCAATATTAAACACACTGGCTTGCACATATGTAAAAACACATCAGACTGATAGTGCTTTATATTGTCTCAGAACGGCCATGCAGCTAATTGAACCGACGCATGATTACTTTCTAAAAGCCTATATTACCTCTACTATCTGCGATGTTTACGAAGTTGCTAAACGATACGATTCTGCAGAAACATATGGATTAAAAACAGTACATATGGGACAAGTCTTATACAATCTTGATCTGCAACAGCACTATACAGAAACGCTTAGCCGCGTATATGAACTTGATCATAAACCGGCATTGGCACTACTATACCGGAAAAGGTTCGATTCTCTAATTAACATAATAAGCAATACAGGAAAAACAGTTGATGAGGCTATGCAGCTTGCTAAAATAAACCTGGACCAGCAGGAAGAGGAAGGTAGACTAAGAGCCCGTTCATTTGAGACCATAAGACATAATCAGCGGTTCGTGCTTATATCTGTGCTTGTAGCATTGCTGGCTTTAATAACACTAACTGTATTCATCTACCGCAACCTGAGACAAAAACAAAAAGCTAATAAGATAATAAGTCTGCAGGCTGCCAATTTACAAGCGCAGAACGACATAATCGATCAGGCACTTAAGGAAAAAGAAATGCTGTTAAAAGAAACGCATCACAGGGTAAAAAACAACTTGCAACTAGTAAGCAGCCTGCTCGAGCTGCAAACGGAAAACATAACTGACGAAAGCGCAAAAAATGCATTACTGGCAGCACAGCGCAGGGTACTAAGCATAGCTACTGTGCATAGTAAGCTATATGGCAGCAATGAAAACGAGGCCATAGAACTCTCAGCATTCGTTAGCGATCTGGCTATGCGTCTGAATAATGCATTTACCAGTAATGAGCAGACAATACATTTTACCAACGCAATACCTGTTACCTACTTACCTTTGGATACAGTGGTATTACTCGGCTTGATACTCAATGAGCTGATCACTAATTCCTACAAGCATGCGTTCCAAAATATGGCTAATGGTATTATAACAGTACAAATGGAGAATACCGGAAGCATGTATATACTTCGGTATTCAGATAACGGGCCCGGACTGGCAGATGGGGTGTTTAATCAACCTTCAGCGTCATTGGGGTTATATATCGTAAAACGCCTGAGCAAACAACTAAAGGGAACAGCAACCTATAGTTTTGACAAGGCGAGTGTATTCACCATAATTTTTCCACATGCAACAAGCTAAGATAGGCATAGTAGAAGATGAACTTATTATTGCTGATAGCATACGGTCAGTGCTGACAAATATGCACTATCGTGTGCCTGAACCTTGCAATGATTATGATGAAGCCATTATGATGCTCCATTCCGAACAACCGGACCTTGTACTGCTGGACATCAACCTGGGACAACAGCCGGATGGCATCGCCGTTGGCCGCTATATACGTGAACACCTGGATATTCCCTTCATATTCCTGACGGCCAACAGCGACGCGGGAACACTCGAACGGGCAAAAACGGTAAATCCCAATGCTTTTCTCGTAAAGCCTTTCCAGCGAGATGATCTGTATGCTGCTATAGAAATAGCCATGCACAACTTTTACAGTTCCGGCAAAGTTGCACAAGGAACTATAGCTCGCCAACATCTATTTATAAAAGAAGGGGGTCTTTTTCATAAAGTTAGCTTTGACGAGATATTGTACATAGAAAGCGATCACGTGTATGTCAGTGTCTATACGGCTCAGCGAAGGTATCTTGTAAGGACTTCTTTACAGCAATACCACGAAGAGCTGGATAAAAATATTTTTGTCCGTATTCATAGAAGCTATATTGTTAATAAACACAAGGTTGACAGCATAGCTCCGGCTCACCTGGTAATGGGCAATAAAATTTTACCGGTATCCAAAAAATACCGCGATGCCTTGTTAGAGCTGCTATAGTCAAGCCCAAACCCTTACATTTTGAAGAAAACTATCCATTCAGAACATCATTTACACCATTCAGAACATTGGCGAGAAACTCAGTAGTATAGTTATTAGGTTTGACTGAATAAAAAAATTAGTTATGAAAAAATCTATACTTATTGCGGGCCTGCTGATAGCAGCGCTCACCACCTTACAGTCATGCAGCAAAATTGCAGACAAACTTGCTTCAGGTAAATCAGGGGATATTTCCTGGGACGGCGATGATATGATCATCAATGTACCCCCAATTACTGATACCGTTCTGCATCTTGCTACCGGCACCTTTGAAATGGATATTGATAGCTTTATTAATGCAAATAATTCTACAGGTTTAACTATTGACCTGAGCAAGATAGATTCATTCAAAGTAACATCATGCGATCTTAC
>JBQCEX010000161.1:0-5402 GCA_051959855.1 Flavipsychrobacter sp.
CGGTGCTTTTGCACATTTACCACATCAAACAGGCTGTCTATTTCTATCTTCTGCCGGTCCACAAGCATATAGGGGACATAATCATAATGTAGAAAGAAAAGATAATCTGCATAGGCACTGTCGGCCATTATATCACCATCATGTACCGATACCTGGCATACGTCAACATCACTTGTTGCCAGTTGATTCATGTACACCCATCCTTGCGGACAAAGCGAATCCCAGGTACCGGTTCCTTCTTCTATCGCCAGCCGTTTCACCGGCTGAAAATAAGCGCCTTGTATGGATGTGTATTGCGTATCATTGGCTGGGTTGGTATCACCACTCACTTCCACCCATCCGGTTACATCATACTTGCCAACACCAACAGCCGTATCCGGATATGGATGCGTAAATGTATAGGTTTCAAAGCGGGGAATGCTTATCCCGCTTACAGTCGCCGCACGTATCGCTCCGCTACCCTGCCTGTATTTTAGCACAAAGGAGTGTATAGTATCAAGCCCTGCATTATACACGGTTGCAGTATGCATAATTCCGGTATGTTGCGTTGCATAGCCAAGCAATGTATCATCAGGCGTTATTTGCGCAAGCGCCAGGTCTTTACGCTCTGGTACAAATACCTGTACATTATCAATAGCCCAGCCTTTCATATCTATTGTGCTCGAATCATCACTGTAGCGAAACCCGATCCAGATATCTTGAGCAAAATTATAAGCAGACAAATCAATATAGTAAGTTGTGAATTTAGAAAGCGATGGATTGGCGGGTACATCCTGCAGCACCGTCCAGCTGACGCCGCTGTCTGTAGATACCTCAACAGTTGCCTTTTCAGAATAGCCGAGATAATTTATTTTTTCAAAGTAAGAATCGTAACGCAGCCATGCCCCATGTACAGTAGAGAAATGAATAGGCGGACTATACATAAAAACATTGCTATTATCTCTGCCACCAAAACCAGGCGGTTCTACGCAATCAGGAATACAAGCAACTTTGTTAGTGCCCTTTGTACGCCCCATTAATGGGCTCATACAGTCACCTACCTCATACGGTAAGCCCGCAAACCATGGTACAGCACCGGTAAAACTGTGGTGCCAACCCATTATATTATAACCCGGGAATCCATCAAAGTCCTGGCTAAACAAGATATGCTGTGCAAGAAGATAATTACTGCAAAATAAGAGCAGAAGCGTAAAGGCTTTTTTCATACTCTGGCGGATTAGGGAACGCTTATCAAATACACCTTTCATTACAACAATATAAATGTAACACGTCCAAATAAAAAGTTTTGCAATATGATTGTCAAATACGCTTCCAGGCATTTACATGGGTCAAAAAATATTTTTTAATTTTTCTTTAATTTTTTTTGAAATTTTGAAATTAGTTTCATAACTTTCTATTGTGATCAGAAAGCAGCTAAAAAGCATTGCTGAAGCATGACGAAGATCATTTTTTTGAAGTTCTTTTTAATTGTATCTTTGTAATAGAAAATAGAAAACACAGTCTTTTGACGATATAAGATATTTACGAAGTTTTCATGGTGATAGGGTTTATAGGGGCTGGCCTGTTCTCAGGCTGGCTTTTTTATTTCAATCAATCTCATAGTAATATTGTTTTATTAAACGCGCTAAATCGTTTACAATGGAAAAGCTAAATAAAGACAGCTGGGAACCCTGGAAAGAGAAAATTAAAACACATTATCCAGAGTTGACTGACGAAGACTTGCATTACGAAGAAGGCAAGGAAGAAGATTTACTGCATCGCATAGAAGATCGCATTGGCAAAACCGCAGAAGAAATTGTCGAATGGCTCAGGGAAATGGGCCTCGGAGTATACTAAAACAAAAAGCACCTCTTGTGAGGTGCTTTTTGTTTTAGTAAAACTGTTTTATACAGCGGCGCCTAATTCTTCTGCTATATCTTTTTCTATTTTCAGGTTGTCAATAATAAATGTCTGCCGCTGCGGCGTATTTTTACCCATGTAGTATTCCAGCAGCTTCTGTATTACGGCATCCTGGCTCAGCAATACAGGGTCTTTGCGCATATCGTCACCTATAAACTGCGCAAACTCTTCAGGCGATATTTCACCTAATCCTTTAAAGCGCGTTATTTCCGGCTTATTGCCCAGCTCAGCTATTGCTCTTTGTCTTTCCTCATCTGTATAGCAATAAATTGTTTTTTGCTTGTTGCGCACGCGGAAAAGCGGCGTCTGCAATATATGTATATGTCCTGCACGCACCAGGTCTGGGAAGAACTGCAGGAAGAAGGTCATGATCAGCAGGCGTATGTGCATACCATCCACGTCCGCATCTGTCGCTATCACTATATTGTTATAGCGCAATCCTTCCAATCCGGCTTCTATATTTAGTGCATGTTGCAGCAGGTTAAACTCTTCATTTTCATACACTACTTTCTTGGTCAGTCCGTAGCAGTTCAGCGGCTTACCACGCAGGCTGAAGACTGCCTGGGTATCTACTCTCCGGCTTTTAGTAATAGAGCCTGATGCCGAATCACCCTCGGTTATGAATATAGTTGACTCCAGCTGCTTTTCAATAAATTCTTCTTTGTTTTTGCTCGGCGGTTCATCATTCAGATGAATGCGGCAATCACGCAGTTTCTTGTTATGCAGGTTAGCTTTCTTGGCACGTTCATTGGCCAGCTTGCGTATGCCTGATAGTTCTTTACGTTCGCGCTCACTTTGCTCTATGCGTTTCTTCAGCGCATCTGCAACGGATGGATTTTTATGGAGATAGTTATCTAGTTCTTTACCTAAAAAATCTGCTACGAATGCCTTCATCGACGGCCCATTCTCCCATACATACTGAGAGCCTAGCTTGGTCTTTGTTTGCGATTCAAACACAGGCTCCTGCACACGCACAGAAATGGCCGCTACAATGCTCTGGCGCACGTCAGATGCATCGTAATCCTTTTTATAGAAGTCACGTATCACTTTTACAAATGCCTCGCGGAAAGCCCCCTGGTGGGTACCCCCTTGGGTAGTATGTTGCCCGTTCACAAATGAATAAAGCTCTTCACCGTAATCGCCGGTATGCGATAAAGCCACTTCTATATCATTGCCCTTTAAGTGAATGATCGGATAACGTAATTCGTCAGGATTGGTGCGGCGTTGCAGCAGGTCCAGCAAGCCGTTTTTAGATACATAATTTCTTCCGTTGAAATTTATCTGCAATCCCGCATTCAGGAAGCAGTAATTCCATATTTGGTTTTCAATGTATTCATGTATGAAATGGTAATGCTTGAAAACTGTATTGTCCGGCCTGAAGCTTACCAGGGTACCATTCTGCTCATTAGTGGCTGCTTCCTTATGTTCCTTCACCAGCACACCTTGCTCAAATTCAGCAACTTTAGTACGGCCTTCGCGGAATGCAGCAACTTTAAAATAAGAACTCAGTGCATTTACTGCTTTTGTACCCACACCGTTCAGCCCCACAGACTTTTGGAAAGCTTTGCTGTCATACTTGGCACCTGTATTTATCTTACTTACTACATCTACTACCTTACCCAGCGGAATACCGCGTCCATAGTCGCGCACGGTCACACTGCCATCTGCTATGCTTATCTCTACCCTCTTACCGTAGCCCATGGTATACTCATCTATACAGTTATCCACCACTTCTTTCAGCAGTATGTATATACCATCGTCCATGCTGCTGCCATCACCCAGTTTGCCTATATACATACCGGGGCGCAGGCGTATATGCTCACGCCAGTCGAGCGAACGGATACTGTCTTCCGTATACTGATTTGCTATTTCTGCCATCTTACGCTTCCTTTCTTTTCTGGTTGCAAAATAAACGATTACCTCTTACACAGGAGGGCTTTATCTCACAAATGGCTGTAAATGTGCATAAAAAAAGCTCCATACAGGAGCTTTTTTTAATATAAACTAGAAATGGTTTAAAATTTAAAGCAAACTGTCATCACGCCTGTGCTCAGGTTATTTTGCAGGCTGGCATTTTGTGTAATGCTATAAGGAGCTCCATTTTGATCAACATAATTCAGCTGGTAAAATTGCTCTTTGCCGTTTAGTTGCGTATGAATGTATGCCAGGTCTATATAAAAATGGTCGAAACGAAATCCTACCCCGCCTGATAAGTCAATACGATTATCGCTCATTGAGCTGTTCTGCATTGGGCTGCCATAATAGCCTACACCTGCACGCAGATAAAAATTATTAGTTACTCTTCCTTCAGCCCCCAGGCGGAAAATTGATGCAGGCTTATAAGTATCTTTTATTTCCTGGTTCAGCTGCGTTTCATAATCTTTACTGGCTGCGTCAAAAGTAAACCGGGTGCTGCTGTAATCTACATATTCATAGTCAGCTGAAATGAAGCCATATTTACCAATAATACCTGTTGCGCTTAGAACGCCTCTCCAGGGTGTTGTCATATTGTAGTCGTAGGTACCTGAAAAAGATTCAGACCCAACATTTGCATTATTAAGCGTATACATATACTCGTCGTGCATACTGTAGTAAGTAGGTGTATGAATAGCAGCACCTATACGGAAATAGTCATTGAATTTATAGATAACACCGAGCTTCAGGTTGATACCGCTACCATGTGTAGTCAGGCTTTCGCCATAAGTGTAACTGTAAAAATTAGGGGTACTATTTAAGGCAGTTTCTGTTACTTGAGCGTCTCTGCTGTAGTTAATGATGGGAATACCTATAGTAGCACCCAGCATTAAATGTTCCATATAATTACCACCAAAGGAAATAGCAATTTCATTCAGGCCGCCTCTCTCACTCACTACTCGGCGCTGATTTACACCTTGTTCCCATGGCACTACTGTTTTATAAAGGTTTTGCGTGCTGTCAAAGTTTAATAAACCTACATCATAAGCAGTTTGGCCCAATGTGCCGCCATTACCGTTCGCGTCTATAGCAAACAGCTCTGAATAACTGCTGCCGTTGGGGCCTGAATTATTACCATTGTAATTATAATCCCTATTAAAGTCGGCCAATCTGTTAAAGCCTATTCCAAACGATACCGCTTTCCATTTACTACGCTCATATCTTCTGCCTTTAAGGCTATTGCTAAATACAACGCCAACATTATTGAAGTTGAATCGTGTATTATTATCACTGGTTCCATTGCCCTGATAGGTAGCATCTACAGAGTTGGCCCGTAGCGCCGGAGTGATCATTATTTCAGAGGTCCTGTATATGCCTATACCCGCAGGGTTTACGCTCAATGAACTGAAGTCGCCGCCCACCGAGCCAAGGGCATTACCAAAACCTATAGAGCGGGCCGTTCCCATGGGCGACAGATAAGAATAACGCAAAGCATCCGTTGCGTCCTGTGCGTGTGTCGTGGAAGAAATACCTGCCGCTGCTAATAATAGGCCGAGGCTCAAAATTTTTCTCCTATTCATAAACCAGTT
>JBQCEX010000162.1:0-8933 GCA_051959855.1 Flavipsychrobacter sp.
TAAACTGAATTATGGCACAAGCTGCAGCTACAACAGCCGAGACTAAAGTATGGGGAGGTGGACGCTCACCGTTTAACGGGAGCTATGGTAAGATGATGATGTGGTTCTTCCTGCTTTCGGATGCATTCACATTCGGCGCATTTCTTATCGCATATGGCACTACCCGCTTTTTTAGCGCTGTATGGCCCGATGCCAACCACGTATTCCACGCGTTTCCATTTATGGGGCACATGAACCTGCCCTTATTATTTGTGAGCTTGATGACCTTTATCCTTATCATGAGTTCGGTTACTATGGTGCTGGCAGTACACGCCGGTCACTATAACGATCGTAAAAATGTTATTAAATGGATGTTGTGGACTATAGTAGGTGGTATTTGCTTCTTAAGCTGCCAGGCTTGGGAATGGACACACCTGCATTCAGAAGGTGGCTGGTGGGGTTCTTTCACTGATCCTGCTACACCTATCAGTGCTTTCTCTCACTTCTTTGATCATCACAAGGAATCTGCAGCCCTCATCTCTGCTCATGGCTTACAGGCTACACACGACTTCTTCAACTACTTCTTTACCATCACAGGTTTCCACGGTGGTCACGTATTTTCTGGTGTTTGCCTGAACCTGATGGTATTGATTAATACAGTTAATGGTACTTACGAGCGCCGTGGCCACTACGAAATGGTTGAAAAAGTAGGTCTTTACTGGCACTTTGTGGATCTGGTTTGGGTGTTCGTGTTCACTTGCTTCTATTTGCTCTAATAAAATTATTTCACAACAATAATATTCTAAATAATGTCATCACATCATAATCAGGATAGTATTCAGCATTTATACGAAGGCGACCAGTCTAAACTTTATTCAGGTGTAATGCAGCATCATGCAGACGTTAATTCTGAAGAAAGCAGAAAACAGGTAGGCCGCATCTGGAAAGTATTCTGGATACTGCTTGTTGTAACAGTTGTTGAAGTTATTCTCGGTATGTTCTTCAGCCACGAAATGCCAAGAGCTTTGGTTGCATTCTTCTTCCTGGCGCTTACCCTTTTCAAAGCTGGTTATATTGTTTCTGTTTTCATGCACCTTGGCGACGAACGTAAGAACTTTCTTATTACAGTTCTTATTCCGCTTACATTGTTTATCTGGTTTATCATTGCGTTCCTTACAGACGGTTTCTTCTGGCTGCACATGAACAGCATTACCCCAACCCGCTAAGCAATATCTGTATGATTAACAGTGTAGATAGGTTATCATAATGAGCTCAAAATTTTCAAATAAGACGTTTATAGGAGGTTTAGCGGTAGCACTTTTGCTACCGCTATCTTTTTATTTTATTACCAAGATATATCTTGGTAAACACAACTTCCATCTGCCACCGCGTTACGTTATTGATAAGGTAGATACCCAAATGCAGAATGGTACTACACATTACGATACTATTTATCACCAGGTGCAGGATGTGGTGCTTACCAATCAGCTTGGCAAACAGGTCTCAATCAATAAAGATCTCGCGGGAAAAGCGCTGGTTATTGATTTCTTTTTCGTCAATTGCCCCACTATCTGCCCAAGACTCACAGGCAATATCTCGCATTTCCTGCAGAGTGCTTTCAAGAAAAATGACAGTACCGTTCAGTTTCTTTCCCTAACGGTTAATCCGGTGCACGACTCTTTTCCTGTGCTTCGTGCTTATGCGGATCGTTATCATGCCAATCATGACAAATGGTGGTTCCTGACCGGCGACAAAAAGGCGATTTACGACTATGCCAGAAACCAGCTTTTCGTTTCTGTCCAGCCTGGTGATGGTGGCCCCGATGATTTCATCCATACAGAGAAACTTGTTCTGGTTGACAAACACAGATACATCCGCGGCTACTATAACGGTCTCGACACTGCCGATCTAAAGCGTTGCGCTGATGATCTCGCGCTCCTTACTATTGAAAAAGATAAAAGCGAAAGAAAATAATTTAATCCCTATTTTATGTTAAGTCCCGCTATAAAGAAGAATGACAAACAGGCTCGCCTGTTAATAATCACGGTTTCTGTTGTAGTCTTTGCTGCTGTCGCACTTCTGTCCAAATTCAAGCTTCATCTCGATCTTGGATTCAACGTGCACATATTCGCTGCTATCAGTGCTATGCTCAATACTACCGTATCTATTCTCCTTATTGTAGCATTTATAACGGTAAGAAATAAAAATTACCAATTGCATAAACGGCTTATGTTGGTAGCTATAGTGCTATCGGTACTATTTCTGGTTAGTTATATAAGTCACCACTTATTAGCAGGCGAAACTAAATACGGTGGCACGGGTACGCTGCGTTATATTTATTACTTTATTCTGGCTACCCATATTCCTTTGGCAGCTATTATTCTGCCTTTCATTTTGTTTACGGCCTACAGGTCGCTTACCGGTGAATATGCGGCCCATAAAAAGATAGCTCGGTACACTTGGCCTTTATGGTTGTATGTAAGCATTACCGGTGTATTGGTTTATTTGTTAATCTCCCCTTACTATATTCCCCATCTGTAGTTGTGCGATAATTCTATTTTGTTATAACTTTATAGTATGAAAAAGCGCTTGTTGGTATTAATCGTGTTTTTGTTTTTAGCGCCGGCCGCATGGTCTCAGGGTTGTTCTATGTGCACTAAAACTGCAGCAAGTCTGGGATCAAAAGGTGCAAAGGGACTGAATAAGGGTATTATATATCTGGGTTTCATTCCGCTTTCTATTTTGGGTACAATAGGTGCCATCTGGTGGAAGTATAATAAGAACGACGAAAGCAGCGAACTATAATACTACCGGTGCCCTTTTAAAGTTTATAAACTAACTTACTATATGAAAAAGGGGTTTTTACTGTTGTCGCTTTTTTGCTTGTCCCTTCCAGTTATTTTTTCTTCCTGCGGCCCCATGGTAGGCAAAGGCAAAGTCCTGACAGAAAATAGGCCGGTTACCTCCTTTAGTACTATTGATATCGATGCCCCGGTTAAAAGCAATATTACCATCAATCCATCTGCCCAGCCATCTGTTTCACTCAATGGCTACGAAAACATCCTGAAGATTATTAAGGTTAGGGTAGAGGGCAATACGCTCCACATTTATACAGACAATTTCTTAAATCTCTCTTCCGATAAAGATGTATCTGCTGATATAACTGTTCCCTCACTTTCATCATTATCTATTTCAGGCGCCTCTGATGCCACTATTAATGGCAATGTAACAGGATCAGATTTTAACCTGCACATTTCAGGCGTAGGCAAGGTGAATATGGCCAGTGTAAACGTCACTAATTTTTCAGCACACATTTCAGGCGCTGGCGATGTAACTATTGGTACTGGCACTATAGGTACTGCTGTTTACAAGCTCTCAGGCACAGGAAGTGTTAGTGCCTTCAACGTGCAGACCCAGCAAAGTTCCGCTACCGTATCAGGTGCAGGCGATATAGAGCTAAACGTACAAAAAGCGCTCGATGCACATATTAGTGGTGCGGGCAGCATACGTTATAAAGGTCACCCCGTGGTGTCTTCCAGTGTCAGTGGAATCGGTAAGCTAACAGATGCTAATTAGTTACATTTCTTTTGTTGGCAAAAAAATTGCTATATTCATTTAATAAAGAATAAAGCATGCCCATTAAGAATATTGCACATCTGTCACTACTATTTGTATTAGCATTATTAAGTCAGGTTCCTTTGTTCGCACAATCCGGCGATCCTCTGCTGCATCTTTGGTATAACGAGGAAAAGAACGCAAAAATTGAAATATATAAAGGCAAAGACGACAGGTACTACGGCAAGGTAGTATGGCTGAAGGTGCCTACTGTTGACGGTAAGCCCAAAACAGATATCCACAATTCCGACGAGAAAAAACGTAATCAACCCATTATTGGCTTAGTGATCCTTAAAGGCATAAAAAAAGTAGGTGACAATGATTATGAAGAGGGCACCGTTTACGATCCTAAAAATGGCAGCACTTATAAATGTAAAATGTCTTTTGATGGCGATAAGCTCAACCTGCGAGGCTATATAGGGTTCTCATGGATTGGCCGCACTACCACCTGGACTAAGGCTGAATAATCAATGCCATAAATCATCGTCTTTCCTGTCCGGCATCATTTACTTGGCCGGACATTGTTTTATATATTGCGTAAAGATTGTTAAAACAATTCAGCGAGTTTGTTATGACCAGCTAATCTGGTACAGAACTTGCCTTATTAGTTACATAATTTATTAATTTTTAATACTCTACTTAATTTTTATCTTAGCCAAATGAAAAGGTTTTTTAAAAGCACAGCAAGCGTTCTTACGCTTTTCTTGCTCATGTTAATAGGCATTCCTGCTCAGAAGGCATTTGCACAGCCGGGGGTAGAAGTTTCCTTTCAAACGTTTTATGATGATTTAGCTCCCTATGGCCAATGGATAGATGATCCTCAGTATGGTTATGTGTGGGTGCCTGATGTAGATGCGGATTTCCGTCCATACTATACTGATGGTCAATGGGTAATGACTGACTACGGTAATACCTGGGTATCAAACTACCCATGGGGTTGGGCAGCTTTCCACTATGGTCGCTGGACATATGACGACTACTATGGCTGGATCTGGATACCAGGCAGCGAATGGGGCCCTGCATGGGTTAACTGGCGCGAAGGCTATGGTTATTATGGCTGGGCTCCTTTAGGCCCTGGTGTGGTAATAGGCGCATATTATGGCAACTACTACTGCCCTGACGACTGGTGGGTATTCCTGCCTCCGCAATACCTGTATCGCCCACGCTACTATGGCTACTGGCATGGCCCGCGCGACAATGGCAATATTATTCGCAATACGACCATCATCAACAATACATTTATTAACCATACACGGAATGTGACTTACGTTACAGGCCCTCGTGCTGATGATGTGCAGAGACTTACCAACAGGCCGGTAACAACTTACCATCTGAATGCAATGAACACTCCTGGCAGGGCCAGGATCAGCAATAGTTCTGTTTCCATGTTCCGTCCGCTGGAGGTGAGCAAGGCAGCTCCTAATGGTGCGCGTCCTGCACCGCCACGTGTAGTTAATACACCGCAGCCCATAGGCCGTCCGCAGGCAGTGGGTGCCAATTCAGGACAGGCTGCTCCGTTCCATAGGGGTGAAGCGCCACGTCCTGCACCTCTGCAGATACAACCTCAGCAGTCACAGCAGCAGGCGCCATCGCAGTTCCCTATGCAGCATACTAATCCTAATGCTCCGATACAGCGTCCGGTTGACCAGTTCCAGGAAAGGCAACAGCCAGAGGCTCCTGCACAGCGTCCTCAGCCGCAGTTTCAGCAGCCTCAGCGTCCGCAACCTGCGCCTCAGCCGCAGTATCGCCCGCAGCCTGCTCCACAGCAACCGCAGTACAGGCCACAACCTGCACCACAGCAGCCACAATACAGGCCACAACCTGCACCGCAGCAGTTCCGTCCGCAGCCACAGTCACAGCCTCAATTCAGGCCCCAGCCTGCACCGGCTCCGCGACCTATGCCATCAGCGCCATCGCGCCCTGTACCGGCACCTTCGCACAGATAGAATTGTTTTAAAAGATAAATGGAATGCTCCCACAGCGGGAGCATTCTTATTTTATGCTTTTCTCAATAGCTATAATTCTGTAAGAGCATACTGCTATCAGCAGCAGGAAGGCTGAAGAGAGCGTCATAATATGCGCGCCAAACATGCGATAGAAGAAGGCGCCTGATATGAGCCCTATGATGCTTGCCAGGCTGGCGGTACTACCGGCAAAGCCTTGTACCAGCCCCTGGTAGTCATCATCAGTAGCGCTGGACATGACAGCCAGGAAAGATGGCCACATAATGCCATTGCCTAACGCAAACAGCACAGCACCAGCATACAACAGCGCATTGCTATGGGTACCCAGCAACAGAAAGGCCCCTGCCAGTATTACACTACCTGCAATGACCAGCGTAGCCCCGCTGAATATTTTAGATATACGTGACAGTATTGGCCCTTGCACTATTACCAGCGCACCGCTTAATACGCTAAAGAAGATACCCAGCCTCAATACCGTCCAGTGCATCTCTTGTGCTGCATATACGGGAAAGGAGGCATAGAAGAAGTTAAAGCCCAGGTATATAAGGAAGTACATCAGCAGGAAGTAAGGTATGTTGGGCTGCTTCATCACCACAGCCAGGCCATTCCTGTGTTTTGAATTCGCAGGTCCCATGAGGCCTATCTTCCCGTCAGCTACAGGTGTTTTAGGCCGCACATCCCGCAGCTTAAAGAAGATGACGCACATGGATATAAATGACACCAGCATGGCAGCCGCCACGGGTAGAGTACTGCCCAGCGCGGTAGCGCCCAGTACACCAGCTAATGCAGGGCCGAAGATGAGCCCCAGGTTGGCTGATGCGGTCATCTTACCGAAGTTGCGTTTTCGTTCTTCCCTGGGCGATATATCTGCCAGGTAGGCGTTGGCTACGCTTATATTGCCACCCGTTAGACCATCTATCGCACGGGCCGCGAATAGCATTAGCAGGGGAACCGTATTGGCGATGGCCGCTACAATACCGGGATGTGGCCTTGCATGATGCACCGGCAAGTAGAGCGCTACTATGAAGATGCCCCATGCTACAAAGGTGCCCGCCTCGCTTACCAGCAATATTTTCCTGCGGCCCACGCTATCGCTCCAGCTGCCTAATATGGGTGCGCCTATCAGCTCGAAGAATGAATAAGTAGCACCCAGGAAGCCGTAGCTCAGTTCATTGCCACCCATGTTCAGCACCAGTATCACCAGGAAGGGGAGCACTATGCTATATCCCATAGTGCTTACAAAGTTTACCAGCAGTATAGGGAATATCGCAGCGCCTTCCTTCTGTGCCATGAACTAATTTTTATTGGGCTCGCTGTAGCGTATGAACTGGTTAGTAGCGCGGTCGAAGTAGTAGGTGCGGTCGCAGGCAGGTATCTCTGCTCCCTGTAGTTGAAAATCGGAGCTGAAGAACTGCACCGCTATCTGTTTATATCTTTCTTTATTGCCCAGCACTGTGGCAAAGTTGGCTGCTATGTTCTGCGCATTATGGAAGAGCTCTATGCTGTCCTTTGCACAGATGTTCTGTTTGCTGTCTGTATAGTTCAGCTCTACCCATACAGTGCCTTCGTTTGTTTTACCGCTTTCGGCCTTTGCATCCTTTTCCAGCTTCACATTGCAGTTGCAAGCCTTGCGCAGGTCGTTGGCGTACTTCTCTTCTGCGCCGTTCAGTTTGTAAGATGGTCTGCAGCCAAAGAGCAACGCAATCAGCAGCAGGTAACAACAGTTTCGCATAGATCAAATATAATAAATGAGTTGTGTGTTTTAGTCTTCTTCTATTATCTCTATCACACGGCCTATCTGCCCGTCTTCCAGCCGCACCTTTATGCCGCGGCTGTGATAGGAGGCGCTCGTCAGCAGGTCTTTTACTATGCCCCGTGTGCGCCTGCCGGTGCGCTGGTCTTTCTTCAGTATTATGTCCACCAGCAGCCCCGGGTATATGTCCGCTCTGTTCTGTCCGTTCATGCGCCCAAAGGTAAGGCATTGCCGTGTACCGCGGGTTTAATCATATTTTAAGCCTTCCTTACTGCTTTTGCTTTATATTGCTTTGTATGAAGTCCTGCTCTCTATTGCTGCTTTTCTGTTGTCTCCTGCTAGCTCAACATGCCCTGGCGCTGAAGCCTAAGAAGGAGTATGATATGATACCCGACACCATGAAGCTGCCTTACGAGAAGAACAAGATACTGACAGAAGATGGCTTTCACCTCAACTCATGGACCTTCCTGCCCAGTGGTGACGACAAGCACATTACGGTAGTGCTTGCCTATCCTGATGCGGGCAATATGAGCTGGTGGACCTCCCAATGCGCCCTGCTCTCGCAGCTGGGCTATACCGTTGTTATGTTCGACTATCGCGGCTTTGGTAAGAGTGAGCCTTTCCCCATCACGCGGGAGATGCTTTATTATGATGATTTTGTCAAAGACCTTACTGCCGCTTACCGCTTTGCCCGGGAGAAGTATAAGCATACTACCGGCATCTGGTGTGCATCTATGGGCACTATCATTGCCACCTTTGCTGCGCCACAGGTGCATCCCTCGTTCATCGTTGCGGATGGTTATGTAACCGACCCAAAGAAGATACAGGACTATATAGACAAACAGCACAAACATTGCGAGCTGCCTTTCAGCGCATCCGGATATCCATCCATTGCCAATGGCCTGAAGCTGCCGATGCTTATCTTCTCAGGCACGCAGGACAAGCAGACGCCTGATGCTGATGTGCAGGCCTATGCGAAAGGGCGGAAGAATGTACAGATCATCACTTTTGACGGCGGACATCTTTCAGGTTTCTTTAAGCTTTCCGGCGCCTATATGGGTGAGGGCTATCTGAACAATATGGACCGCTTCATTACTGATAAGGCAGTACGTGCTGCACCCAGGCATTAGCACCACAGGCAGTTGGACTATACTTACAACTCATGCGGTATTTTATAGGTCACAGCATTTATATTCACGCCTGCGCCTACAGCGGCAAAGACTATTGTGCTGCCCTTTGTGACGCTATGATCATCTATGCGGTCTTTGGCAAACAGATCGTACAGCGTAGGCAGGGTAGCGACTGAGCTATTGCCCAGCCAGCTTATGGTCATGGGCATTATATAGGGCGGCATGTCCTTCAGTCCATACAGTGCGTAGAGTTGCTTTAGTATAGCCTCGTCCATTTTGTTATTGGCCTGGTGTATCAGCACTTTGTCAATGTCCTGTATGCTAAGCCCTGCATTGCTGATGCAGTTTTTTATAACGCCCGGTACTATCTTCAGCGCATGTTCATACAGCTTACGTCCCTGCATCTTCAGGAAGAGGCGGTCACTGCCATAGTTGGGATTGTATGATTTGTCCATACGCAGCACGTAGGCCAACTCGCCACTGTACGACTCT
>JBQCEX010000163.1:0-5836 GCA_051959855.1 Flavipsychrobacter sp.
GATCAGGGCCTGCATTAACAGTTTCTGCAGGAAATACCTTAACTCTTACAGTGTCATTTGCTTTACAAGCCAGAGGATTACCAGAAGCGTCTGTTACGACAACAACATAATCAGTAGTTACCGATGGATCTGCCAACGGACTTTGTGCAGTAGAATCGCTCAGACTATCATTAGCACCTACACCGGTAGATGCATCATACCAATAGAAGTTAGCTCCTGGAGGAACACCTACAACACTCAGCTGTACAGGCAGTGAGTTAGATTTACCAGGGCAATATGACTGATCAGGGCCCGCATAAGGAGAATAACCTACACTAATAACAATGGAAAAGTCATAAGTACCCAGCTGATCGGAAGCACACGCACTATCCTTAAGGTGAAAAGTAACTACATGCAAACCGATATTCTTTGCCGATGGTGTCCAATCGAAAGTAGCTATCATGCTATCTGCCTTGCCGGTAGTTATATAAGTAGGATAAAAATTTGATCCCGGTGCGGTGGTAGCATTATCAGAAGTAAACGACAATTTTGAAGAATTAGGTACGCCACCATATGCATTCATATTAATGCTAAATTTCACATTAGGACAGACACTAATTACCTGGCTAGCAGAATCATAAGAGCCACCAGTGAGGGAGGTAATAAATGAGTCTGTATATGGCGCAGGAGTTGCAGAGCAAGTCTGAACAAAAAATTCCATATCACGCTGGCAAAAACCTAAATTGGTACCGTTAAGCGGATCAAACTTATCTGTTTCATAAGTTACTGCATATTTATAGCCATTTGAAACAGGGGTAACCGTTGAGTAACCTGTATAAGGATTTACTGTAAAAGGATCTGAAGCTGTTGCATCAATAGGATAAGAAACACTATAACCTGTTGCCGGATAAGTCTTAGTATATCCACTAAAACATCCTGTTCCTGTATGTGGCAAAACATTTTGTGTAAATAAAGAATCGCCGTTAGGATCGTATGGGGACACAGCAATTTCGTTATGCTGATTGTAACATAAAACGAATTTAGGTATTGAAAGATAACGTGGTGTGCTGGTATTAAAATAAGAACCTGTATTGTTCACTACGCATCTTACGTCTACATTATAACTTGTAGAAAATAAATTCGCGGCATTATCTCTAGGTCCGCCTTCCCAGTCAAAAGTCCAGTCAGTGCAAGGATATGAGGCTAATGTCAAAGTATCACTATATATAGCTCTGCCAAAACCCAAGTTAGTACTGGTTGCATCGTGGCAAGAATTTGTAGCAGAAGGACAATACATATTATCCAGAGTGTCCGGACTGCCGGTAATCAGCGGCAAATTTTTTGACTTCTGCGTTGTATAACAGGTTGATTCCCAACATACTCTTTCTGTTGAATTGAATGTGGGCGCACTGTTAGTACAAGCTGCATAAATAACTAATGTAACTCTATACCTATAGTCGCCGGGACCAGTGCCTATGTAATCTGCAAACATTTCGGCAGATGTATACCTGGTTGACGCCGTCGCAAGATAGCTACTGAATGTAGAAACAAGCAGTACTAAAAACATTAAAAACTTACGCAACTTAAAATTAGAGATCATATTGCCTTTTATTAAAAGAAGTTTATTTCAATTTTTATTCGTTATTATCGAAGCAAAGTAATATTTCCTTGCTTATACATTTCTCTGCCTTTGTAGGTTACAGCCTTTACGATGTACACATATACACCCATTGGCTGAGGTTCACCATTATAAGTACCATCCCATCCCTGGTTAATGTCTGATGTTTCAAACATCTTCACGCCCCATCTGTTATAGATAGTAAAGCTCTTCAGCGTTGCATTACCCAGGTGCGATACTTTAAGCACACCATTAGGTCCTGAGCCTGGCTGGAAGGCATTTGCGATGCCAATATAAGAATCATCTGACACATGTACATCTATATAATCATCTATTGTACAACCTGCTTCTGTTTTGCCATGAACAAAGTAACGTTTGCTGGAGCCAGGCTGAGCTATAGGATTGGATATATCTGTAGCACTTAATCCATCCGGAGGGAACCATGTATAATACAGACAGTTGCCTTGCGGATTCATGGTATAGCTATCACCAGGGTAGATCAACACAGAGTCAGGCATATTAATTACGGCAGCAGGATGTACTGTGACATGTACTGTTTCTGTGTCACCGCAATTTTTCTGGTTCTTTGCATACACAACATAGTAAGAGGATACATTTGGCCATACATTCGGGGTAAGGCTTGTAGAATCATCCATAAAGTTAGCAGGCCTCCATACCAGGTAAACAAGAGAATCGCCCTTTACCCTGAGATGAGCTGTATCTCCCGGACAGATACCAGTATCCTGGGATATTTTAAGGAATTTAGCCGGTATTACATTTACAGTTACGGTGTCACTTGCTTTACATCCCGCAGCTGTTGATGCGCTGAATACGAGAGTTGAAGTCTTTTTACCAATAAACGTAGTATTTATACCAGACGGATTATCAACTAATGAATCTGGAGTCCATTGATAAATATAACTAAAGCCTGCCGGATTAACTGTAGCAAAAAGATGAACAGTATCACCTGAACAAACGGTCTTATCCGGGCCTGCATTTACAAGTGGTGTAGGCTGTACTGTAACTGTAAAGAATGCTGTACTGTCAGGACAACCTACGTGTTTCGCAGTTACATAATAAGTACGTGAAGAATCTGGTGTGATTGTTGGATTCAATATAGTAGGGTCAGAAACACCATTGGTTGGTGTCCATGAATAGCTATAATGAGCACTACCTGTTGCGTTAACTATTATAGGCGTGTTTCTACATACAGAAGTATCTTTATTAAAGAGCTGGAAATATTGTAAAGCCGCTACTGAAATAGTATCCTTTGACTGGCAACGTGTTTTACCTGCGTAAGTTATCGTTACCGCATACGTCATGTTGGATAAAGGTGTAACAGTTGGATTTTCAACAGTTGAACTGCTCAGATATGTACCAGGAGTCCATTTGATTGCAGTGCTGATGCCAGCACCCGGTGTAGTGTATGGAGCATCTAACTGTATAGTAGAACCAATACATGCTGCTGTATCAATCCTGGTGTGGGTAGGAGCAGGTACTACAGTTACGGTAACTGTATCCTTATTTTTGTTACAAAAAGTATTTAACGTTGAGGTCACCACATACTGTGTTGTTTTGGACGGCTTAGCTACTGTTATTTTGCAAGTAGTACAGCTTAAAGATGACAGAGGGTCACCACCTGGCAATACTGACCACACAAAGCCGCCGCCGCCTACTGCGTTCAGGCTTACTGAATCACCCGGACATATTGTAGTATCACTCAATATATTTGTAGATGGCCAAACATAAATTGGAACAACGAATGTGTTAGATATAGGTATGGCTATACCCTTACAGGTAGAGTCTTTAACTGTTATTGCAAACACCTTTAAACCAGTATCCAACGGCCCGGGCGTCCATGAGAAACATGCGCGTACAGAATCCGTCTTTTCACCTACGTAAGACATAGTAGGCTTGGTAGAAGTGGAGAATAGCTTTGTATTGTCTGTTACAACTAGTATCGCTCCTGTGTCAGAAGATTTTATATCATAACAAAATCCAAACGGTACTGTAGCACAGGCGTTCATTTTACCACCGGTATATGTAGCACCTGTAATTGTTGAGGCAATAGTATTCATGGTAGGATTAGGGTTATTGCAACCTAATACCACCACCTGGATATCGCGCATTACACTACCTACCTTTTTCCAAGTGCCTGAGTAGTTTTTATACTCTGTTACTTTAACAGTAATAACATAGGCACCAGTGAGGTTTGGCGTAAAGGACATTTGTCCGGATACATTGCTAAATACGAATGTACCGCCACAGGCTAAAGGGTTGCTTGGCAATGAATAACCGGTAAGATAAGATTCATTACTGGCAGGCCCGCAGTCGGCACCTGAAGTCATTGGAGTTATACATTCAAAATAAAGAGAGTCGCCATTCGGGTCAAATGCACCGTTATTATATGTATAAGGAATATTATTACATACGTATGGTACCGGCTTTACTGTAAAATAAGCCGATGAGTTACCCTGATCATCAAAGTTATCAAGAGTAGCTTCTACATATAAATTATCAGCAGTAATATTTTTGATAGCACCATTCCTAGCACTTTCAGTATGTGCAAATGTCCAGTGGTCACAACGTGATGGAAGTGTTACATTTTTCTGGTACCACCATTCCTGGTAGCCCGGTATTGTACCACCGGCACAGGCAGTAGGATGCCCTGGGCAACCTTCAAGTACTTCAGTACCATTGTCATACCCACCTATTATTTTAAATGTTTTAGTGAGGTAAATAGTATTCTGATAACCATCACAGTTGTTATAATAACACATACTTACACTGTCCGGAGTAGGGATACCAGAGCAGTCGCGATAAAAGTGATAGGTAATAGTATACGTAGAGTCACTAACCCACGTATAGGTCATTTCGGCACCAGCGGCATGCGAAGCCCTGGCCTTAGTAGGTAATAAGGTCAAAAGTGTAAAAAACACTAATAGGAACGGCGTTAACTTCTTCATTTTTTTGAATGATTTAACAAATGCTAACAAATATAATTATTGCGAACTAAAACACAAGCAAGTTGAATAAATTATTATTTAACAAATTGCCGAGTTTTTTTCACAATCTCATTACAATAAGACATAAGTTCATATTTTAATGGTTGGGAAGCTGCCATAATTTTTTTACTGAATCAGTTAAATAATCCATGTTTAAATTATACATACACTTAAAATGTCCTTCCGGGCAACGATTATAGCCCAATTTACTACATGGGTGACAGTATAATTTTTTCTGCTCCATTATTATAGATTCTCTTGCCACAACCTTATTCATATTATTAAATCCATAATATGGAAACATTCCCATTTCAGGACTTGTATTACCCCAAAGTGATATTATAGGCTTTTTAAAAGCGGCGGCTATGTGCATTAATCCAGTGTCATTACTTACCACTACCCTGGCATGCTTTACCAGCCAGGCCGACTCATTCAGGTCAAATTTGCCACAGGCATTGTAGATTTTTATTGGATCCAGTTCCGCTATTTTCTCTCCTTCTGCCCTGTCTTCAGGGCCACCTAATAAAATTACGGGATATGGAACACCGGAACAAAATTTTTTCCATTGACTTACAGGTAATTTTTTTGTATTATATGATCCACCTATCACCGCGCCTGCATAGCCGCCCCAGTGACTCATGGGAATATCTTTATTGCCCACTACCGTTGTTTCCGGAATAAAATAATCCAGACCCTGCCCGTCGTTTTTTACCTCCAGCGGGCTAATTGCGTCAAAATATCGTTCTACTATACTTTTATCAGGCATTAGGTTAAGCTTGAAGTTAACCAGCAGCCACTTACGGAAATTAAGCTTGGAAAAAGTAAAACTTTCGACATTAAGCGCCCGTTTTACCCTGAGTGTGCGCAGATTATTGTGCAAATCTATAACATAATCAAACTTTTCAGCTTGCAGTTTACTTACTACACCATCCAAATCTTCATGCAATAAATGGAATTTATCTATATATGGATTTGCCTCTAAAACTGATTTATAGGCAGCTTTGGTAAGAAAATGTATCTCAGCACCTTCTTTTTGTTGTTTAATACAGCGTACGATAGGGGTAGTGAGTACAATATCGCCGATAGAAGAGAAGCGGATGACAAGTATCTTCATGGGCGTAACCTACAAAAACCCACGCAATTTTATAAATCTATTCGGCTTATATATTATTTAGCATACCTCAATTCCAGCCAAAGTTTATTACGGTTCACGTTAAAGGCAGTTTTGGCATTA
>JBQCEX010000164.1:0-6172 GCA_051959855.1 Flavipsychrobacter sp.
TTCAGCTTTTCCAAAGCTTCAACTGAACGAATGTATGCAACGCCACCACCCGGAACGATGCCTTCTTCAACAGCAGCACGTGTAGCATGCAAAGCATCATCAACACGATCTTTCTTTTCTTTCATTTCTACTTCTGTAGCAGCGCCAACATTCAGCACAGCAACACCACCGCTTAATTTAGCAAGACGCTCTTGCAATTTTTCGCGATCGTAATCGGAAGTTGTGTTCTCGATTTGAGATTTGATTTGATTGATGCGACCTTGAATGGCTTCTTTTTCGCCACGGCCACCAACGATAGTTGTATTGTCTTTGTCGATCACCACTCTTTCTGCTTTTCCTAAATAAGAAAGATCAGCGTTTTCGAGTTTGTAACCTTGTTCTTCAGAGATAACGATACCTTTTGTAAGGATCGCAATATCCTGCAGCATTTCTTTTCTCCTGTCGCCAAAGCCAGGAGCTTTTACAGCAGCTATCTTCAGAGAACCACGCAGCTTATTCACCACCAGGGTAGCCAGTGCTTCACCATCTACGTCTTCTGCTATTATCAGCAGCGGACGGCCTGTTTGCACTACGCTTTCCAGTACCGGAAGAATATCTTTCAGTGTGCTTACTTTCTTTTCATAGATCAGAATGTAAGGATTCTGCAACTCAACCTGCATTTTTTCAGTGTTGGTTACAAAGTATGGGCTCAGGTAACCGCGATCGAACTGCATACCTTCCACTACTTCTACCGTAGTTTCAGTGCCTTTGGCTTCTTCTACGGTGATAACACCTTCGTTACCAACCTTAGCCATTGCCTGCGCGATGAGCTTACCTATGTTATTATCGTTATTAGCAGAGATAGATGCAACCTGTTCTATTTTCTGGTTGTCATTACCTACTTTTTCTGATTGTTTCTTCAGGTTTTCAACTACAGCAGTAACTGCTTTGTCTATACCGCGCTTCAGGTCCATTGGGTTAGCACCTGCAGCTACGTTTTTCAAACCTTCGCTGATGATAGACTGTGCAAGTACAGTAGCGGTAGTAGTACCATCACCTGCTATGTCAGCAGTTTTAGAGGCTACTTCTTTCACCATCTGCGCACCAATGTTCTCAATGGCGTCTTCCAGCTCTATTTCTTTGGCTACGCTAACGCCGTCCTTAGTGATGCCGGGAGCACCAAATTTCTTTTCAATTACAACGTTACGACCTTTAGGACCCAGTGTTACTTTCACTGCATCAGCTAAAGCGTCAACACCGCGTTTCATTTTATTGCGGGCTTCTATATCAAAGAATAATTGCTTTGCCATAATATTTATTTTCTGTTTTTGATTTTAAAAAAGGTCTTTACAAACTCACGTTATTTAAACGATAGCGAGAATATCACTTTCGCGCATGATGAGGTAATCAGTGCCATCCAGCGCTATTTCAGTGCCGGCATATTTGCCATACAGTACACTGTCGCCTTTTTTTACTGTCATTGGTTCATCTTTTTTACCAGGGCCGGCAGCGATTACAGTGCCACGTTGCGGTTTTTCTTTGGCAGTATCCGGGATGATGATGCCACCAGCTGTTTTCTCTTCTGCTGCAGCGGGTTGAACAATTACCCTGTCGTGCAGTGGTGTGATGTTTACGTTGTTAGCCATGATCTTTTCGATTTTTATAAAAGTTTGAATTGTTTAAGAATTCGTATCCACTACCCATCATCTTCCATGCCATTGCCTAAGTTCTGTCAATTTTTCAGCCTTTGGTCAAGTTCGCATAAATATTTCGTTAAATATATTTCGAAAATGTCATAGTCGGTGGGAAAACCTGACAGGGTGGGATCAATTATGCTGCAGAATTCCTTCCCCATCGGTAAACTTATCCAGGTCGCGGCAGCAGATGCCATCGGGGCAATTGGTGAAGACTACTACGTCGTAGTCAACACCTTCGTAAAAGGATATGGCCTTTTCAGTATCGCGGTATATTTTATATTTCTCGACGAAGGTTGATTTGTTCTTTTTGTCGTAGGGGGCTATAGTGACGGCCTCTATTACTTCCATGACCTGATCTTTGGATAAGTACAATTTGCCCACTATGTTCTGATATTCTTTACTGATATTAAGGGCTTGCTTACGGGTATGTCTTTGTTTTTTGACTGCCAATCTATTATTCTTTATTCTGTTATCAATCTCTAATAATTTGAATAAGTATAAAAACTTATTCAATTAATCTTAAAAAACTGTACCAGATGAAGAACAGTAAAGAAGAATAAATGGTTGAGGCAATGACTAAATTGTATTCATACCGTCCTTATGCCTGCGCGAAAACCGGGCTATCAGCCAATGGAATAATAGTTGTGCGCCCTTGATGAGCAGCAGGATGACCGCAATGGGCAGCAGGAAAACCAGCCATACAGGAACGGGCGAGCCCGGAAGATTGAGGAATACCATACATCACAATTTTATTAAATGTAAATTATGAAAAGAAAATGGTATTTAAAAATCCGCTATGGGTTATTAACCATAATTAACTGAGCTATTCCAGTACGCCCTCTTTTATCTCGTTCCACAGGGCACGGTAGCAAACGGCGGCATAGCTGGATGGCGCAAATGCCTCGATAGGTGCATTATGCAGCCCCATTTTTTCTACACCAGAGGTGTATGGTATGTAGTACTCGAAGAAACGCTTGTCTTTGTATAACTCCTGCATTACGTCATTGTGCATGTTCTTACGCACATCTACCATGGTAAAGAAACACATGAGCTTGTCCGGCTCCACCCCTTTATCCGTAAAGTATTCTTTTACCAGCTCATAGCTGCGTACAGATAAGGTGGTGGGGATGACAGGCATCAGTATGACGTCAGAAACATTAAAAATATTATCTGCCAGCAATGAAAAACCAGGAGGGCAATCGATGAATACAAAGTCGTACTCGCTCTCTATGCTTTTCATCAGGCCTTTCAGGTATTTTTTAGAAGACTTCTGCTCATCAAGCAATATGTCCATCTTGCGGCCGGAAATGTCGGCCGGAATGATGTCCAGGTTTTCGTAGCCTGTATCCATAATAGCATCCTCAATAGAGAGAGTATGTTCCATTATCTTCTTGATACTGCCTTTAGCCTTGGGCTGTGCATTGTAATAAAAACTAGCAGCGCCCTGTGGGTCAAGGTCCCACAGGAGGGTGCGGTAGCCGTCCTTTGCAGCCATATAGGCAAAATTGACACAAGACGAAGTTTTACCTACCCCGCCCTTAAGGTTGTAAAGAGAAATGATGAACATAGCTTTATCTGGTTTTGCAGCTGTCTATAACAGATGGAGAGATAAAACTAAGATTTAATATTGTTTTTTACAATGTCATTTATCAGCTACAGCGTCAGCCTGCGGATTTTTAGCACCCACATTGAAGAGTTTGTAGGCTAATGTAATGCCTGCATCTTCCGGATTGGTATAGGCGAAAGACTGGCGCGGCACTATGATGCGGCCCGATGCATCCTGCACGTAACATTCTATATCGTTATGCTTGTTGACATGCCTGAAAGTAATGAACGCCTGTGGTGCAGAAACAGTAACTGCCGACCAGGTGACATTGCAGGCCTTTAACCTGTCTATTACTTTTTGGTCAACAGCACCGGCTATATGCAGGTTCATATTCATCTGCAGCCCACTGAATGGAATGAGTTGTGGGTAAAGCTCATATAGCTTAAACATCCAGTCGTTATAGTCTGCAGTTGCATTTTTTTCTTTAGCACATTCTGCTTCCGCCTGCATGACGCGAGCTACAAACAGCTTTTCATATTCAGGGTCTATATTCGGGCCCTGCAATATGCCATCAAGCATTGATTTGGCAAGCGTATAATTACCTTGCTTCATCTCAAGTCGTGCTACAAAGAACTGGAAGTACTTGTGAATGTATTTGCGATCGTCTGTTTCTGCTTCATACTTAAATTTATCCAGGAAGAACTGGGTACTGAAATCGCGGATGAGGTACCATATTTCATCCCAGCTTACAGTGCTTTCCGTAGAGAATAACTTATACACTACCCTGTCACGCTCAGGGTTCTGAGAGAATTGATTGATAATAAGGAACTGCTGCATATACTTATCACCCAGTATCCGACCCATGCGCGCTAACACATATGGGTTGTACCACCAGTTACTGTTCTCAAATTTCTGCATTTCCCATTGGGCTTCCTTATCCATTAGCTTCTGCAGCTGTATGCTGAAATCATAATGGCTTTGCCCAAGCGTAGTGCCGATATGTACTTCTTTAAATTCTGCTGCCTTGGTGATATAATTGATAGCATCATTGATACTGCCATTGTAATACATGCTGCGCGCCAAGCCTATATTGTACCAGCCGAAACCGGGCGTAGAGCCCGCAGCCTTTATCATATCGCGCATCATATCTGCGCCGGCCGCAGGATTGCCTTTATAAATATCGAGTATGGAAGTGTAGTAAGCCCATTCCTGCAGGCGCTTATCGCCGGGGTCTTGCTGCGATGCTTTCTTGTATTCACTTTCAGCTGTTCTGAAATCGCCGCAGATAGCACGGAAGGTTGCGTAGTTGTTGTGTGAAAAGACCGGGCTATTGCGCATCAGGTCGAAGTAATACTGGGCTGAATCTATCTTGAAGGCATAGCTGTATAAAATATTCTTGTAGTGATATACAGACATCTTGTCCATATCATCATAACCAGGTTTAAATATGTGAGCGTTCAGGGCTTCATTCCTGATAATCCTTCTCATCTGGCTATCCAGGTACTTGTTAGCCAGTTGTTCGTTTTCATTGATGGAGTTCTTTAGGAAAGCATATTTATCATGTGTGTAAAAACGATTGCGATGCACTGTCCATGCAAGGAAATCGTAAGCGTCCATATAAAAGTCGCGCTGAAAATTCCAGTGCAATACCCTGCGACATAACGCTACTACCTTATCGGGCTGCTCGGTATTGCTGTAGCAGTTCATCAGGTAATAGGCGATCATGGTATAGTCCAGGTGAAACCTGTATTCACCTATATATTGTATGAGGTCTGGAGTACGGTTGCCCAGGAATTTTTTATAATCCCGCTCCATAGAATGCAATGCATGTTCCAGCGGTACAGCTGCATTTTTAAAGCCCAGGTAATCGGCAGCGTGATTATACTTATATACACCTTCATACATCCAGCCTACATAGTAGCTGCTGTCCACACGCAGAAATTCACGCGAGCGTGGTAATGCGTCATCTCCGTTTATATCGGTTACCGCACGTTTGGCATCTATCTCCATGCGCTGTGCCAGCTTAGCTGCCGGATGAGGCTGCACCATCTGGAAGGGCACAGGTTGCTGCTGTGCAGGCTGCGCCTGGGCATATACATTAATACTGTAACCAGCGACTAACAGGGCACAACAAATGATACTGAATAACCTGCTCCGAAAACTACTCATGAACTTAACTTTCTTACAGGCAAGCATAGTTTTAAGCATATAGCTTTAGTCTTGCCAGTCTTTCTGTTTCCTTATTGATAATTCCTTCCAATGCCTTTTGCCTGCCTTCCTTATTGCGATATATGAGCCTGTGGTCAAGCACGGCATGTGCTATATCTTTTACATCATCTTCTATCACGAACGTGCGTCCCTTTACCAATGCATAGGCGCGCAAGCATTTAAGGAATGCAATACCACTACGTGTAGATGCGCCTAATACTATATCAGGATGATTGCGCGTGCCACGTACAATATTGCTCACGGCCTGCACGATTTCGTCATGAAGGAATACCTGTGCGGCTTGTTGTCGCAGATTCATTATGTCCTGCATGCTAAGCACCTGGTGCATTTCGGTAAGGTTCACCGCTATATCCAGATATTCACGATAAATACTTAGCTCTGTAGCCTCATCTACGTAGCCGAAATATATTTTTATATAAAAGCGGTCGAGCTGGGCCGCAGGCAATGGATAAGTGCCTTCCATCTCCACCGGGTTCTGCGTGGCTATAGTAAAGAATAATTTTTCCAGCAGCAGAGTGGTATCACCCACAGTTATCTGCTGTTCAGCCATTGCCTCCAGCAATGCGCTCTGCACTTTGGGTGAGGCGCGATTTATTTCATCAGCCAAAAGAATATTACAGAAAAGAGGCCCTTTCTTAAATACGAATTCTTTATTCTTATCGTCGAAAATATGTGTGCCTATCAGGTCCATAGGCAACAGATCAGGTGTGAACTGTATGCG
>JBQCEX010000165.1:0-2903 GCA_051959855.1 Flavipsychrobacter sp.
CATGTATTTCCGTTTTTATCGGTACCGGACTGCCACTATTAAAGTCAATACCTGCATAATTTCCGAAAGCCCATACATTTTCCTGCTGTGCTAAAGCAGGAAAATGTAAACATAAAACAAGGATTATATACAGAAAGTGCCGGTTCATGATAGAGTTATTAGCGAATAAGGGTAATGTCACCCTTTCTGAAATTGTTGTTTTCTTTTGTTCCGGCAGCAAAACGAATAATATATTGATAAGCTCCTATCTCCTGCGGAACACCATTAAACGTGCCATTCCACCCATCCTGCGGGCGATAGCTTTGATAAATCATTTGCCCCCAACGATTATAAACTTCCATTTTATATCTTCTAATCTCGCATCCAGGCTGAATGATCGGCCGGAACATATCGTTACGGCCATCTCCATTAGGTGAGAATGCTGAAGGTATCTCTATTGCACAGTCGCATAATTGACCACTTACAGTTATAGTATCAGAAAATTGACACGGGCCATCAGTCATTGTCACCCAATAAACCCCGGTATCTTTAACAAGGAGTGTATTATCGAATGATCCGTCATTCCATATAGCAATTCCACCCTCCGGAACATTAGCATCTAATAGCATTTGCACCGGTTCTCCGTCGCAAATTGCTGTATCATTACCAAGATGAGGGCCGTCTATAAAAGCAATTTGTACTGAGTCACTGGATTTGCATTGAGCGTAGTTAGCCGTTAATGAATACAATCCTGATTTTGTAACGATATAATAATCATTAGTATTGCCATCCTGCCATAAATAATGTGTTCCCGAAGATAGAGAAACTGCTAACTTATATGGAAAAGGTGCACGACAAAACACAGTATCCGGTCCTAAAGAGAAATGTTCATTCACCTCATTGATCACAAATGTGTCCACTTGTACATGACAATACGTTTGTGCGTGTACATAGTAAGTACCTGCGTTCCATATTTTGCGAACAGAATCGGTATTGCCATCATTCCATTTATATTCATAATAGCCGGAAGGTGCATGCAACACAATACTATCCTGCAATGGCAGACAAATAGTTGTATCCTTTCGGACATATGCAGAATCGCCTATGAGTGGTTTCACGTAATCGGCACCGAGCGCATAAGGTAACAACTCAGATCCGGGTATGTACAACGGCGATCCCGTAGCACACGAGGGAGAAAGAGCAGAGGCTGGCGGTGAACTTACTACTATAGCATGTGGCTGGAAATTGCATGCATTGCCTTTTAAGTTCGGAGAGTTGATACAGCCTATATATGGTATCGTGTCGTTTGGCTCTACTTCTGGCGGACAATATGCATCGTCTGCGGGTAAATATATTTTACCATCCGGCCCCAGTCTTAGTGGCGGCGATATCATAGTACCCCAGAAGTAATAAAATTGCTGAGAAAGTTGAACTCCTGAGCTTACAATGGCAGCTGGTGATGACAAATTGATCTCGTATTGATGAATGTAACCTATATAAGGCTGTATGCCTGTTGACCAGAAATTGCTACCCGTATCAGAAGATGTAAAGTATAGCTTTGTGTTGTCTGGCGAAAAGCACACGCCATATGGGAACAGAGAGTAATTAGTATTTGAATCTAAAACCAATGTGTTTGATATCTTGCCTGTATTCGCATCAAAATCAAACAATTCCACAGCCTGATTAGCTGATAAGCCCCAGCCTGCAAATGCCAACTTCCTTCTGTCAGGCGAAACAGCCATATTGCTAAATAAGAAACTGTAAAAGCTGGCATATACGCCAGCTCTGGATTGTACAACTTGTGTATCTATACCATCGGTTGTTATGTGATAGGATTTAAATAAAGTGTCTGATGCATCGTGGGAAATCAACCATATATCACAATTATTACCTGGAGTTGCAATAACCGCATCGGTTAGGCCGGAATCAATTGGAATATTTTTCTTGCCAGCCACAATATCACCAAGGCCATGATTGAGACTTAGGTCAATAATAGAATAAGACAATACATAGTTAAGTGGGCCATCAAGACTAAATAGATAATATTGATTAGGATTATTTAGCACAGGAACGATCTGTAATCCTTGCGACGAGCCTGAAGTACGGGCGGTAATGTAGCCGTTAGGCATTGTCAAATGATTTTTACCCCACACAGAGTCTCCATCGGAATAAAATAAGAGGTTACCGCTTTTGTCGCAGACACTAGCGAAACTAACCATATTAGTTAGGCCGCTACACCAATAAACAGGAATGCCGGATTTTACTTTCACAGGACTTCCGCTGTTGAAATCCAACGCACTATCCATAATACATGGCCATACGTTGTTTTCTTTAAGGTTCCAGCCCGGTTGAGCAAACATAGGGTTCACATACATCAAAGAGAATAATAGGACAAATAGGTAGAACTTCCGCATGCTGTATTATTTTAATTTGTGTATAATTCAAAAATACCTTTATAGCAAAAGTTCATTTACAGTATAAATACCGATTTTTTTTACCGCTATTACCTATTAATTTTATTAGCACCCATCAAAAGATTAAATGAAGACAACTAACCCCATCTTCCGCTTATGTGCCCTATGGCTAATAATATTGCTTTCTCATAATGCAGCTGTTTCACAAGAGATAAATTCTTTAACCAGTGGATATAATAATCCAACTCTGCCAAGATTAACAAAGCAGGATACTGTACATATTTTCAGATTAATAAATATTGCACGCGAAATGGATCCAGGCTCCGATTCAACTGTAAAACTATTTGACAACGTACTGGAGCAAAGCGTAAAATTAGATTTTCCAGATGGTGCCGGACTAGCTTATATTGGTCTGGCAAGCTGTGCAGTAAATCATCATAACAACGACCTTGGCCTGGAACTGCTGCGGAAAGCATTACCCTTCTGTGAGCGAGCTACTTATCGTAAATA
>JBQCEX010000166.1:0-2249 GCA_051959855.1 Flavipsychrobacter sp.
AATAGGAGTGCGCAGCTCATGGGCAAGATTCATTAGAAATTCCTTCCTGAACTGCTCATTTGCTTTCAGCATATCTATTTCTATACTGCGTTGCATGGCCCATTTCTGTACATCTTCACTTACTTCTTCTATCGACTTTTGAGGCAGGATATTGTTGTAGAAAAATTCTTCTTTTTTCGTGGCCTTTATCTGGTAAATGAATTTATATATCAGTTTTATCTTTCGGTATATAAATCGCTGCAGTGTATAATAGTAAAGCCAATAGGTAATAATAAAAGTAACTACGAATACCACTATAGGCATATACCAAAATGGATGCAGAAACAAAGTAATAAGTGCATTAACAGAAGAAACTATTAATGCAGTAATGAACGATAAGAGCCGGGGAGATAGATTTTTGGTATCAAGCAGCGACATGCACTAAATCTACGCCATTTCAAATTTATATCCTACGCCCTTTACAGTCGTTATCAGGTCTATACCTACCTTCTGACGTATTTTGCGAATGTGTACGTCAATAGTTCTGTCACCTACAATTACATCAGTACCCCATACACGCTGCAATATTTCATTGCGCAGAAAAACACGGCCTGGCTTAGAGGCAAGTAATGAAAGCAGTTCAAATTCCTTTTTAGCTAAAAGTATTTCCTTGCCCTGGTAGGTAACTGTAAATTTAGTCTTATTGATTTCCAGGTCACCGAAAGTCAACTTCTGTTCTTGCTCTTCTTCTTTTCTGAAGCGCCTTAATGCTGCACTGATACGGGTGGCTAAAAGCTCCGGTTTAATGGGCTTGGAGATATAGTCGTCTGCACCTAGGCTGAGACCTTCTATTTCAGATTTTTCATCACTGCGGGCAGTAAGGAAGATAATAGCTGTGTCTTCAAATTCAGGCATCTTACGCAGATCTCTCAGCGTCTCTATACCGTCCTTATTAGGCATCATTATATCCAGCAGTATAAGGTCAGGAAGAAACTCCTTCGCTTTTCTTATGGCCTCGATACCGTCACGCGCGGTTGCTATGAGATAACCTTTGCTTTTCAGATTGTAGCTGATGAATTCCACGATATCCGGCTCATCATCAACTATTAATATTTTACCTGGTAATACTTCCATAATATCTTAAATGATATCGGGCACAATATTAGGATAGCTACTGTTAACAAAAAAGGAATGGCACATTATCTTATTGTTAAGCAAGATAATATGCCATTCTCATTAAATCAAATGTACGCTTAGCGCAGTGTTACATTACCGCTGCCTATCTTATAACCGCCATTATAAATTTCAATCTGGTATTGCCCTTTCTTATAGTCGCTGTCCTGGTGCCAATCAACTGTCACGTCTTTAACCGATTGGTTGGTTTGCAACGGTACCTGCTTCATTATAGTATAGTTCATAGTACTGCCGTCGCTTGCCGGCGTAGTGCCTGAACCGTATGCTGCATTGCTTAAAAGGTTACCATTAGGGTCCAGTATGCGCACATACAGTTCCTTAGTGCCACTTTCAGCTATCCTGTTTTCGTCTATATCAAACATAATGCGGAATACATCCACCTTGCGGGCTTTTGATGTCTCTGTTTCTTTCTTACCGCCTTTTTTCAGGTGAATTGGCTCCAGACGTATATTGGACGCATGCAATACGGAGCCAAGTTGTTTGAGCTCGGCATTTTTTGTTGCTGTGGAATCACGCTCCTTAGTCAGTGACTGGTTTTGATTATTAAGTTGGTTGTTTTCTCCTTCCAGTTGAGCTATGCGTTCTTCGTATGATTTGGTTTTGCCATTAAGCTGGTCTATCAGTTCTTTAGCCTTTCTTAATTGTGCAGCTGAAGCCCGGCTGTCGCTAAGAATGCTTTGTATCTGAGATTTCAGTTTTGCTACTTCGCCATTTTTGTCAGTTATCATACTGTCCATCTGTGCATTCTTAGATGTCAGTTGGTCCAGTCTTGCTAAAGCAGCATTGTAATCATTTTCTATTGCTGATCTTGATGAATCAGCGACTACCAGCTGAGATGTTGATTGTTGGTATTGTTGTGATACATTATGCCGGCTAATCATGAGATAAATAATGATAATAATGAGTATTGCTATTATCACGCCGTAGATCATGGCATCCTTGCGCTTTGGTGGCTGTTGCGGAGTCTGTTGTTGGTCTGGCTGTTTTATTTCTTCACTCATAATTTTTGTTTTTATTTTACAGTAAGATACACAAATATAATTCTGAGTAAGTGGTAAAGGAACAACTTAAGGATA
>JBQCEX010000167.1:0-15299 GCA_051959855.1 Flavipsychrobacter sp.
AAAGGAAATGATTACACATTGCCTTATAAAAATGATGTCAATTTTATGAACCACAATGTGTTTAATGATAATCCATCAACCGAGGTAAGTGCTAACCAGAAATCAATTGCATTACCGGCAAGTGATCCTAATACTATCTATTATGCAGGGACAGATAATAATTTGTACCAGGCAGTTCAAACAGCCACAGATGTCTGGTCTACAACCGAGATAACAAATCCATACATGGCCTCCGGCCAATATATTGGTGGCGATCTGACCTATGATGATGTTTCAGGCCATTTGTTTTACAGGGGCACTGACAATAGATTAAGCATGTGGGGCTATAATAGTGCTATTAATTATTGGTGGGTTGTATACGTAGATGCCGATTTTGCGCACACAGACAAACTTGTTTCCACAACACCGGGTTCTATTGCTCTTCAGGATGGGAAAGTATTTTATATTGGGCAGGATAAAAAAATACATACATTCATTTGGGACCCTTCTTGCTCTTGTATGGTGCATACATTGGTGCCTTATTCTTACGGAAGTAATGAACTTGCTGCAGGTGATATATTTGTTGAAGGATTCAGTGGTATTCCTGACTACCATGTAATTTATAAAGGCGTGGATAACAGGTTGCAGATATTGGGCCCGCTTACAGGTAGTTCTAATTGGCACGGATGGCTGGACCCAACTGCAGCTTTGCCGGCCGTTTCATCTAAACCCGGATCTGTAACACGTAATACAAACCATGAAAGTTATTATTTTATTGGCTCAGACGATAAGATACATGGGCTGATTTGGAATGGTACTGCATTTGTTCCGGATACGCATATCGAAACCTATTCTTATGGCAGTCCAAGTTTGGGCTATCCAAATGCTGATTACGCACGCGGTAATATTACATACGAACAAGCTACTGATCGTATTTTATATTTTGGTTACGATGGCCGTCTGCAATATTTTCAATTGATTCCTTCCACAGGTGATTGGTATCATGGTTGGATAGATGATTATTGGAACACAAATCAATATGGTACATGGAATAGTTCCGATCCCGCAGCTAATATGCCATCACTTATTGTGCAGCCAAGTAGTGGTGCCTATTTCTATACAGGCAATGTTAGTTATACCAATTATTTGCTGCCGGGTAATCCTACTATAAATGAAAATCAGAATTTGCGTTATTTCATTTGGCAGCCTTGCGAAAATCTGAATCCTGTATCTGGCTCAAATCAAAATCTTAATAAACTTACACCTCAGGTTACTGCTCCAGCCAATACCACAGTACATGAATATAAAATATTTCCTAATCCTGTACAGGACAATTTAAATATTCAAGTTGTTGGGAATCATGTTGGAAGCCAGAAGTTCATTATTCAGAATGTGGAGGGCAAGCAAATAATGGAAAGTGTTTTTGATGGAACAGCTACAACTGTCGATGTGTCTGCTTTCACTCCAGGTATTTATTTCTTAAATATTAATGATGGTAATCGCCAATACCATTATAAGTTTATAAAAAACAAATAATTTTTTGACCTGAAATTTTTACCGGCAGCGCCTCAAGGTGCTGCCGGTTTTTGCATTGAAAGCCTGTCGATGCATGCAAATTGTTTAATCTTGCATTATGCATGCTATTCCTTCGATAAAGTATATTACCGTCAATACACCAAAAGAATTCGACCAAGCCAGCAAGCTTTTCACCGAATATGCAGCATCGTTAGGCGTTGACCTGTCATTCCAGCATTTTGAAGAAGAATTACAAACTATAGATGTGGAATACAACAAGTCAAACGGAGCGCTAATACTGGCATACAATGGAGCAGAAGCAATAGCCTGTGCAGGTATTAGAAAATTTGAAGATGGGGTGGCCGAGCTGAAAAGAATGTATGTAAAGCCGGAATATCGTGGTCAGAAAATCAGCATTCAGCTATTAGAGCGAGCCATTAAAATTGCAAGGCAATTAGGCTACAAGAAGATAAGACTTGATACCCTCCACAGCATGACCAAAGCCCAGCAAATCTACCGTACCTCAGGCTTCTATGAGATCTCCGCTTATCGTTTCAATCCCTTGCCCGGTACAATTTACATGGAAAAGATGTTGGAATAAGTTCCTGTTATGCAATTTTGTTTCGCTCAAAAAGCCGGCACCCTATTAAAAGGATTGTTCCTAAGATTAAGTCACCGGCAGCAATGTAAAACTTATTGTCAGCGTTAGCAGAATGTTGCCACTTTAAGATTATACCGTAGCAAATAAATAAGCCGGATATTATAATTAATGATCTGCCTGCTGCAAAAAACATTTTTTTCATATAGGTGGTTTAGATAAAGATACTTTTTCAATTGGAATAAATTATTTTAAATAAATAAATGCCTCGCGTCGGACAAAAAAGAAAGTAAACTCACGCAGGATAAGTAATAAGGGAACTACAATAACATTTGAAACCACATTACCGCATTTACTTAGAATGTGGACATCTTTATTTGGAACCCGCCTAACGAAAATAGTATCTTGCAATAAGCCAGTTGCTTATGATGCTTGCCCGCAGCAAAGTCAACCTGGCCGCAGCTCTTTGACATACTATAAACCCCTTTGTAAGAGTATCAGCTAATCACTGATCATAAAATTAGCTAATTGAAAATGCGACATTTTGTAACCTTTTGTAACATTTTGGGAGATTTTGAAAAAACTAATAACTCAGCAAAATCAATGCTTTCCTAAATAATACCTCCCAAAAGCGCCCAAAACTTTTTCTCTCAGAATGTCACATTTCTCAATAAAGCAGCCCCGCTCTCGTTACATAACTATATTTTTACACGTAGTTTTGAACAGATGATTTCCATGATGAAAAGATATATAGGAATCGTATTGCTCATGATGTGTTCCATGTCAGCAGCAAATGCACAGGTCGAGTTATCCAATGCCATCGAGTTTGGTTATCCTGTCTTGCTCAACAAGAGCAATTCCAATATGTTCTATAGCCAGGTAACAGGCGGGCTGCGTTTTGGCATCAGCTTTAAGCCGCAGCAAACACAGTTCTTCCCAACACTCAATTTCTCCTTCGGGCGCACACGCCTGCCCATGGCGCAGTTCGAGCAGAATGTGGCGGTCATCAACATGAACTATCTTAGCCTCATGCTGCATGGCAACTTCGTCATACCTTTTGAGAACGGCAACACATTATATGTGTTAGGCGGCATAGGCTTCACTAAATTAAAGGAACGAGGTCTTGCTATCAGCGGTCATGATGCACTCGCCATGAGCATCCACCTCGATTCTGTACAGAATGCCAATAAGGTATTTCCTGCCTTAGGGCTCGGATTCGAATATGTATATGGCTCAGGTGTAAACAGTAAGGTATACCTCAGTTTCGGTTTCATGATGCAGTATATCTACCTCTTCGCGGGCCGCAACTCATACTACGCTTCCGTTGTTGACGATCAGGGCCGCGACGTGCCCGTGCATGGTGATATGACAGGCCACGTGTTCGCACCTACTATTAATATCACGCTGCACTGGCTCACAGGCAATAGCATCATCTTCTGGAGGAAGAGGGATGGCCGCTATCTCTAATGTTAGTTAATGTTATTATTCGCGGTGCTTCATATCAGCTATTCAAATTATCTATTACTTTTGCGTGCAAATTTGAAAATATTCACACATGAGTTTTATCACAAATATTGTTGCCCGCCAGATACTCGACTCCCGCGGCAACCCTACAGTAGAAGTTGACGTTCATACCTCCGATGGTTTTCTTGGCCGTGCCGCTGTGCCTTCAGGTGCCTCTACCGGCAAGCATGAAGCAGTAGAGCTGCGCGATGGCAACAAGAAGATATACACGGGTAAAGGCGTTACCAAAGCTGTAGATCATGTGAATGAAAAGATAGCTGAAGAGCTTTACGGCTGGGATGTAACCGATCAGAAGGGTATAGATACCGCGATGATCGATATGGACGGTACAGAAAATAAGGGTCAGCTGGGTGCTAACGCTATACTTGCGGTAAGCATGGCGGTAGCTAAAGCGGCTGCACAGGCTACAGGTCTTTCATTATACCGTTACATAGGTGGTGCTAATGCTAGAACATTGCCTGTGCCTATGATGAACATCCTGAATGGTGGTGCGCATGCTGATAACAAGATAGACTTCCAGGAATTCATGGTAATGCCTATCGGTGCCGAAAGCTTTAGTGATGGTCTTCGCTGGGGTGTTGAAATATTCCATAGCCTGAAAATCGTTTTGAAGGACAAGGGCTACTCTACTAACGTAGGTGATGAAGGCGGTTTTGCTCCTAATATACAGAGCAATGAGGAAGCAATAGAAACAGTGCTGAAAGCCATAGAAAAAGCAGGATACAAACCCGGCGACCAGGTAGCTATAGCTATGGATGCTGCTAACAGCGAGCTGTATGATACTAAGAGCAAGAAATACATCTTCCATAAATCAAATGGCAAGAAACTAAGTAGCGAAGAGTTGGTTGAGTATTGGGTAAAATGGTGCAAGAAATATCCGATCGTTAGCATTGAAGATGGTATGGCTGAAGATGACTGGAAGGGCTGGAAACTATTGACAGACGCACTGGGCAGCAAAGTACAGCTGGTAGGTGATGACCTGTTTGTAACGAATGTAAAGCGTCTGGAAAAAGGCATCAATGAAGGTATTGCTAATGCACTGCTGGTAAAGGTAAACCAGATAGGTACCCTGTCTGAAACCATCGATGCCGTAACTATGGCACAGCACAATCGCTACAATACCATTATGAGCCATCGCTCAGGTGAAACAGAAGATGTCACCATTGCCGATCTTGCTGTAGCCCTCAACTGTGGCCAGATAAAGACCGGTTCTGCTTCCCGCACCGATCGTATTGCCAAGTACAACCAGTTGCTGCGTATAGAAGAAGAACTGGGTGCTAATGCATACTTTCCGCAAAAAGCGCTTAAATTTGGCAAATAAGAACTACGTGGTATGAAAAAAGTATGGAATGTGCTCACTAATAAGTTCCTCCTCACGGCGGTAGCTTTTGTTGCATGGATGGCCTACTTCGATCAGAACGACTTTATGCTCATGCAGCAACGCAAAAAGGAGCTGCAGGCCACAAAAGATAACATTGCCTATCTCAACTCAGAGATCGCCCGCATGGAAAAGGAAAACGCTGACATGCGAACCAACCCCGCAAAGCTGGAACAGTTCGCCCGCGAAAACTTCCGCATGAAGCGCGACAACGAAGATCTCTACGTGATAGACAGAAGTAAATAAAACAAAAACATCCCGGCATCTACCGGGATGTTTTCGTTAATATGATTCTGTTCACATTTTCAATAAAGTCATCAGGCTCATCAGGACTTATCAGGTACTTGCGTTTTGCAGTAGTAATCATCACCAGCTTGCTGCGGTCAGTACAGTGGGCTCTCACCCATCCGGCAGATGAGTACCAGAAAATGCCCAGGTAGCCCATGAATCCACCGCTGCCAAATACGCGAAGACCTGCTCCCAGCTCACCGGTATATACCCGCGCCACTCCGGTTATTTCATTTGTGGAAATGTGTTTCGTGTTTATGAACCTGTCTATTTCAACGTCGCTCGTATTGATTGCATACCGTAAAGGGGCAAAGAGAAACGTAATGCCCATAACAATTAGTACGATCCATATCCAGGGTTCGGCGAGGCCCTTTCTGCCTGCGTGGTACATGATTACTGCCACCAGTAGTAGTACGCCGGTTGTAAGCACCTTTGCCAGTACATCCAGGTTGGCCTTATATTGCTTCATTAGCTTAGTTTTCTACGCTTCATCTCCTTGTTAATGAGAGTTAGCTCGCGTCCTGTCTGCCCCGCTACTGAAGTGTTCTCCTGTGCACGGCGCATCAGGTAGGGTATCACATCCCGCACTGGTCCATAAGGCAGGTACTTAGCCACATGAAAGCCCTCATGTGCCAGGTTGAAGGATATATTATCGCTCATACCATACAGCTGCGAAAAGTAGATGTTAGGTGCATTAGCAGGTATATCATGCTCCTGCATATACTTAACCGCCAGCATACAACTCCTTTCATTATGCGTACCTATAAACACAGCAAGACTATCCAAGTGAGCAAGACAATATTCCACTGCAGCATCGTAATCCCGGTCGGTACTTGCCTTATCCGGTTGTATCGGGTCAGTATAGCCCATCTCTGCAGCTCTTTTACGTTCCTTTTCCATATAGGCACCGCGTACCAGCTTTGCTCCCAGCAGGAAACCCTTTTGTTTGGCCACAGCAACCATCTCTTTCAAATAGGGCAAGGACCCATGCCCATACATTTGAAACGTATTGAAAATATACACCTTATCGTGATTGTATTTTTCCATCATAGCATCAGTAAGCATATTTACAGGTTCCTGTATCCATGTCTCCTCAGCATCTACCAGCACCATGATGTTGTTATCTACTGCGGCTTTGCATATCTCATCTATACGTTTGTACACTCGTTGCCATTCGGCATTTTCTGCATCATTCAGGGTTTGGCCGGCATGTATTTTCTCCAGCAGGGTAAAGCGCGCAAAGCCTGTTATCTTGATGCTTATAAATGGTATATGTTCCTGAGTAGCAGCGTATTTTATGGCTTTAATAAATTCAGGCACCGCCTTGTCAAATTCCAGCTCTCCCTCTTTGCCTTCCACCCCGTAATCCAGTATCACGCCAATGTCATATTTTCCAAGCACCTCTGCAGTATGGGCTGCATCTGCCATTGTTTCACCCCCGCAAAACTGGTTAAAAATGGTCCTTTTTATAAGTCCATCAATGGGTAAATGCAAGGCAAGCGCACTCTTGGTTGCCATGATGCCCAGTTTCGTCAGAAGGGGCGAATTCATTGACGAAAACAGGAATTTTGCTTGCTTCAGATCCTTGTCGCTGCGGTACTTGAAAGCGATCTCCGTATTATCAAATTCAGGGAGCATATTTTATGATATAGCGGCTGCAAAAATAGCAGGCTTAGCTGAGGCTTTAAAATTTCTTTGAGGCTAAATTTTTTTGTCACAGGAGCTAATAATCCCTATCTTTACCCAAAATCATTTCTATCTGTTAAAATATATTACGATGAAAAAATTGCTTTTACTTTCAACGGCGGCGGCTTTATCGATAAGCGCGTTCGCTCAATCGGGAGGCAGGTCTATTATGTTAGACGGCGGCATGGAATTTAAAACACCGGTAAATACTGTTAAGCCAGGTGCTCTTCCTCCAAGCCCTGCGCAGGTGCATGCAGCAGCATGGAGCAAAGGAGCTAAGAAAACATTCAGTGGCGGACAATATTTCAGTCATTTTGATTTTGTTAATGCCCTGCTTGGTAACCCATTTTCCAGCACCAGCGGTCAGACTGTTTTACAGCCAATATGGTTCGATTCTACCGTAACGCAACGTTTCAGTACAGGTTATGGTACTATCAACTATTCAGCAGCGGCTGCTAATATCGATCCTCTTTCTTCAGTTTATTCAAGTGATACAGACCTTGTAAACCAAGTTTATGGCCTTACAAGTGGTGCAGGCAACTTAATGAAAGTAGATACAGGCGATTCTTATCAAATTGACTCAGTTTACATAACAGGTGCTTATGTAATTGAAAAACCATCGCGCACGACATTTGACTCGTTGATAGTGTCTGTTGTACCTACTGGTGGTTACTACTATTTTGTTAACTCTACCAGTCCTTGGATAACTAACTACGGTGTTGCTACTACAGATACGCTGCGTGGTTATGCCCCACTGGATGTGGATAGCATTCGCAGAACAATTACTTCTTATACTTCAGGTATCAATGCTGTAACCTGGGTAGTACCTTTGGACCCGACAACAATGGGTTCTATTCCTAGCCCTACAGATGGTTCTGTGACATTGCATAACTTCGCTTGGGCTCCTCCGGGCGGTCCGTTAACGATCCCTAAAGGTCATAGCTTTGCTATAAGTGTAACTTTCAAATCTACAGATACTTGGACTCCACATGTTGACTCAGTTAATGAATTCAATCGTTTCATGCCTTTATGGGGTTACGAATTCCCTTACCCAGCAGGTGGTTATATGACTTACTGGCGCAACACTTATTCTCATGATCGCAACATGGGTGATCTGATGTTCTCTACAGATAGCTCTCAGTTCCTGCCAGTACTGCCAATCCAAGGCTGGAATTTACCAAATTCTAAATTCTTCAGCTATGAATATCCTGCTATGGGCGCTTGGATCGAATGTTCATCATGCCGTACTATTGCACAACCTACAGCTGTTAATAATGTAGTAAACACAATATCAGGTGTTAGTGTTTATCCTAACCCTGCTAATGATCAGGTGGCTATTTCTTATAGATTGTCTCAGCAGTCTGATGTAACTGTAACGCTGTCTAATACATTAGGTCAGGTTGTTGCAAGTCAGAACATGAACAATGGTAAACTGGGTACTGCAATCATGAATACTTCTAATTTAGCTAATGGTGTATATTTCTACACTGTAATAGCTAATGGTGAACGTTCAACTGGTCGCGTAGCAATTACTCACTAGTATTATTAAGTTAATATATGTCAAAAGAGAGCAATTTTTATTGCTCTCTTTTTTTATGCTCATAAGAATGATTACATAATATTGACAATTTGCGAATGTGTTATTAATATTAAAAAAGGTATATTAGTATCAATAAAAACATCTTGCAATGAAAAAAATATTGTTACTACTAACCGCAATAACCCTCTCTTTCATTACCAGGGCACAGTATGAAAGCAGATCCATTGTGCTAACGGATGATGCTACTGTGTTTCGCAATCCGGTTGAAGTAAATAAAGGAATAGCAGCACCGGTAAGTAACCCTTTGGGTTTTCTAAATGCACATAAGAATAACCAAGGAGCAAAGACTACAAATGTAGGTGATCCAAGATGGTATAGTCACTACTACTTGGTTGACCAGCTTTTGGGAGGCACATTTACAGGTCCGAATCCCTTGTACATTCAGATCCCTTTATGGAATGATTCATCGGTTACCCAATTATTTTATGATGGCGCAAGATACTTTTATGGTGCTATTAATTTTTGCGGTGTTGCGCAGGTGATAGATCCAATACATTTTCAATCATATAGGGATACTGATCTTTTAAATATAACCTATGGCATTCCAAGTGGGGCCGGACAACTGCTTCAGGTGACAGATACAAACACTTACAGGGTAGATAGTGTTCGATTACAGGCAGGATATATAAGAGTATCAAGCAGGTCATCAATTGTAGATACTTTGGTGCTATCCGTTGCTCCGTGCAATCATGCTTATGTTTATGGACAAACTGCCTGGCCTATGGTTTCAAATATAAACCTAGGTACTGATACCGCATTGGTTGGTTTTGCCCCTATAGCTGTTGACAGTGAACTGCGTGCTGCTAACAGTGAAGTGCCAGCTTTCCCTGAAAAGAAATGGAAGATTTTGCTACACGAGTCTGATGGCGATACCTTGTTTAGTGTTGGTGGCGTGCCGGGCTATGACAGTATTAAGACTTATACCTATGCTGTGCCAGGTGGCGGTGTGCAAATTCCTGCCGGATACGATTTTGTTGTGACTGCCACGTTCAAATCCGGCGAGCCTGAGGGTCATATTATACCAGGCGTTGATTCTTTTAATGAATATAACCATTGGATGCCGATCACTGGGTATGAGTATTCACGCCCGGCTGGAGGTTATATGACCTATTGGTATAACCAGTTGAATGATCAGAATTCATCGAATATGCTGTTCCCTAAAAAGACTTCTTATTATGAGCCTACAATTTATGTTCAAGCACACAACCAAAACAAAAATTTCGACTATCAGTATCATAACATTCAGGCATATGTTACCTGCCCTACTTGCCCGAGTATTGCAGATGCGCCAGCTGATACTTCCTTCCATCATTTAGGAGGCATAGGACTGAGTGTAAATACAGTGAGAAATATCATTGGCAGTATCGTTGCTTATCCTAACCCGGCTAATACACAGCTAAGTATTCCTTTCACATTACAGCAAAATGCTGATGCTAATGTATATTTGACAAATGCAATTGGCCAGGTAGTTGCATTGCAAAATATGGGCAAGGTTAATAGCGGACGGGCAGAATTTAATGTTTCCGGTTTGAACAGTGGTATCTATTTCTATACATTGGAGGCAGGCGGAGAAAAGATTACCGGACGTATCGCGATAGTACACTAGATATTTTGTGCTTTTTTCGGAATTGGGTGGCAATTTGCTACCTTTTTCTTTTTATAAAGATGACAAGGATATTGCATTGTTTTTTCAAGTGTTGCAAAAGCGCTTGTTAACTTTATAAAAAACAATTTATGAGGACTTCCTATACTACTATCATTATTTTAATCGCGTTCTCCTCAATAGTAGCTGGACAAAGCCCTAAGCCAAGTAGTAGTTTGTGCAGTGAACTAAAAAGTGGCAGCGGCGAAAAGCGCACCGGTGTGAGCAGCAGGTGGTATAATTATTACGACTATATAGACATGCTCTTGGGAAATACCTTTTCCAGCGGTCAAAATACTGTGCTCCCTATCTGGCATGATCCGGGTATGTTGATAAGTAGCTCGCTTACGGGAAGTGATACAGTTAGTTATTTGTCTGTGGCGCAAGTAATAGATCCATCAGCCGGCATATTTAATAATGACACTGACCTAATAAACAAAATAGATACGTCAGATGTTGCAGGGAATATGATACATGTAAGAAGTGCAGACGGGTATTTTGTTGATTCTGTTTCAATAAGAGGTATTTACTACGTTGCAAAGCCATTGCGCACTCAAGCCGATTCCTTAATAATATCGATAACTCCCAATAAAAAATATTATATAGATACAGCAACATGGATATCTTCATTTGGTGTAAAGGACACCTTGTATGCCTTTGCGCCTACCAATGTAGACAGTGTAAACAGATGTGCATATTCAGATACTCTTGCATATAAGGGAAAAACATGGGCGATACCTTTAACGGTTGCTATGGCCGCTGGAGTCAGCAACTTTAAATTTGCACCACCGGGTGGATCTGTATTTATTCCTGCTGGCTATCATGCGGCTATAACCGTTACTTTTAAATCGACCGACAGTTGGACAAAAAATGTAGATTCAATTGGTGAGTATAATAGATTTATGCCACTATTTGGCTATGAATACCCGTACCCTGCAGGTGGCTATATGACCTATTGGCGCGGTACCATCAAAAATAATAATGATTGTAATGGGTCAGCATTAATGTATAGCACTGATACAGCACGGTATATACCAACCATTATGGACCAGGGCAGACACTTGCCAGTTACAAAATTTGATGCGTATGAATATGCAGATATTGGTGCGTTGATAAGCTGTGCTACCTGTAAAAGTATAGCTACCAGAATACAAAATATTAGCTCTGTTATAACAGCAGGCAGCGCATATCCTAATCCGGCAAACAACGAACTGATAATTCCCATTATATTATCCAGACCTGCTAATGTACAAATCGATTTAGTTAGCATGTTTGGTCAAATATTACAGACAAAAAATATAGACAGAGTTTTAAATAAGAAGGCGATCTTTAATGTGAAAGAACTCTCAGAAGGACAATATTTTTATATAATAAAGGCAGGAGGCGACCAACAAACAGGAAGATTTGCGATCGTACACTGATGATAATCAATAAAAGCTTCAGATATTGGGAAAAGGCAGTTTCAATATTGCCTTTTTTCTTTTTTCGCTAACAATACTTTATTATTGCACACGTCCGGTCGATTTGGCCAGACTTATAAAGTTTTTTTTAAAAGTAAATTGAAGAATGGCAAAGAACTTGTTGATAGTTGAGTCGCCCGCTAAAGCAAAAACAATAGAAAAAATATTGGGCAGTGATTTTGAGGTAAAGTCTTGCTATGGTCATATCCGCGACCTGGAAAAGGAGGATATGGGGATAGATATACAGCATGGTTTTCAACCGAAATATAAAATATCTGACGATAAGGAAAAGGTAGTGAAGGAATTGAAATCCTTAGCGAAAAAGTCGGACGATGTTTGGCTGGCAACGGATGAGGACCGTGAAGGGGAGGCAATATCCTGGCATCTATGTGAGGTATTAGGATTGAATCCAACCACGACCAAACGAATAGTTTTCCATGAAATAACCAAGCCAGCGATATTAAAAGCTGTAGAAAAGCCACGCCATGTAAATATGGACCTGGTGAATGCACAGCAGGCAAGGCGCGTGCTTGATCGTATTGTGGGTTTCGAGCTTTCCCCGGTGCTATGGAGGAAGATGAGCATGCGCAATAATCTTTCTGCGGGGCGCGTGCAGTCAGTAGCGGTGAGATTGATAGCTGAGCGTGAACGTGAGATCACAAGGTTCGTTCCTCAGAGTAGCTTCAAGGTTGAAGCGCTGTTCCAAGCGCCTGATGCCAATAAAAGAAATGTACATTTTAAGGCCGAAGGCCCCGATAAAATAAAAGATGGCGGTACCGCACGTGCTTACCTCGAAAAATGTATAGATGCTACCTATACAGTAAAGGATGTACAGGTAAAACCTGCTAAGAAATCTCCTGCGGCTCCATTTACTACTTCTACGTTGCAACAGGAAGCCAGTCGTAAGTTGGGCTATTCGGTTTCAAAAACGATGCTGCTGGCGCAGAAACTTTATGAAAACGGGCATATCACCTATATGCGTACGGATTCAGTGAATTTGTCTGATACTGCGATAGACAGTATCCGCAAAACAGTGTCCACGCAGTACGGAGATAAGTATTATCAGCATCGTAAGTATAAAACAAAGAATGAAAGTGCGCAGGAAGCCCACGAAGCTATAAGGCCCACTGATATGGATGTAACATCAGTAGGGGACACCGATACCAAAAGACTTTACGACCTGATATGGAAACGTACTATGGCTAGCCAGATGGCAGATGCGCAACTGGAACGTACCATAGCTAAAATTGAAGTGTCTGCACATCCTGATCCGCTCACTGCAACGGGAGAAGTGCTTCGCTTTGACGGTTTCCTGAAAGTATATATAGAAAGCCGTGATGATGAAGATGGCGAAGAGGAAGAAAATGAAGGCATGCTGCCACCGCTTACAGTGGGACAAAAGCTGGATCTGGAGCAAATGCTGGCTAATGAGCGTTTTACCCGTCCGTTGCCAAGATATACAGAAGCCTCTCTTGTAAAAAAGCTGGAGGAGTTGGGTATAGGTCGACCATCTACCTACGCACCTACTATTAGCACCATACAGCAACGAGGCTATGTAGAGAAGCGCGATAAGGAAGGGGTGAAGCGAGATCTGCAAATAATAACACTGAAAGGAAATAAGGTTACTGAACGCATAGACAGTGAAAATGTGGGGGCAGAACGTGCGAAGCTATTTCCTACTGACCTTGGCCTGGTAGTAACAGACTTCCTGAACGAGCATTTCCATTCAGTGATGGATTATGGCTTTACTGCTAAAATAGAGGAAGAGTTTGATGAAATAGCAGATGGGAAAAAGATATGGAATAAAATGATTGATACTTTCTATCAGCCTTTCCATAAACAGGTAGAAGACACGATAGAGAATGCGGGGCGTGCCAAAGGAGAACGCGTATTGGGTGTGGAAGAAAGCACAGGCAAGCCTGTAGTTGCACGCCTGGGACGCTTTGGGCCAATGGTACAGATAGGTGCTACGGATGAGGAAGAAAAGCCAAGATTTGCTAAGCTGCGTACCAACCAGAGTATAGAAACCATAACGCTGGATGAAGCGATGGAGTTGTTTAAGCTGCCAAGAAAATTAGGTGTGTTTGAAGGTGAAGATGTTGTAGTAAACATTGGCCGTTTCGGACCATATGCACAACATGCTGGCAAATTTTACTCCCTAAAGAAAGAGATGGATCCGTATACAGTGGAGCTGGATGAGGTAGCGCCATTAATAGAAGAAAAACGCAAGGCTGCCGCTGAAAGCACCATCAAAATCTTTGAAAAAGAGAAAATAAAGATATTGAAAGGACCTTATGGGCCTTACATAAAGCAGGGACTACGTAATTACAAAATACCTAAAGATAAGATCGAAACACCGGAAGCGCTTACTATAGAAGAAGTGAAGGCTATAATAGAAGAAGCGAAAGCAAATCCGCCTAAAAAATCAGCAAGAGGAAAAAAGGCAAAGTAATTTTTTTGTTGTAATTTAATTGTGCGAGAAAAGGAAATAGATATGCAGCAAAATAAAGAGATCAATGCATTGCTGAAGCTGATAGATGACCCTGATGATGAGGTGTTTGACACCGTTGCAGACAAGCTGCTGCACTACGGTAAAGATATTATTCCTAATCTCGAACAACTGTGGGAGGTAACTGTTGATGAGAGTCTGCAGGAGCGTATTGAACTGCTGATACATCGTGTTCATTTCCAGGACCTGCAGCAGGATTTTTTGGAATGGAGCAAATCAAAGCATCCAGAATTGCTGCGTGGGGCCATATTGGTAGCCAAATTTCAATTTCCTGATCTGAACGTACCCGCACTGCTTTCCCAGTTTGACCAAATAAGAAGGAACATTTGGCTGGAACTGAACAATTACCTCACTCCGCTCGAGCAGGTAAATGTGTTCAATAGTATCCTTTATAACTATTACAAACTGCAAGGTCATGAGCTTACTGAACGCGAGCCCAAGTATTTTTTTATAAACCAGGTGCTGGAAAGTAAGCAGGGGAATGCCTATTCTCTTGGAGTGCTATATCTCGCTCTTTGTGAGCTATTGGATATTCCCATATTTGCGGTAGATATACCCAGGCAGTTCGTATTTGCCTATATAGATACATTACACCACTTTTTCGGACAGGAAAGCGAAGGTGTACAGCAAATACAGTTTTTCATCGATCCTATTACAGGTATGGTATATACCCAAAAGGATGTTGATACTTACCTGCGTAAAATAAATGCGCAGGATAAAGAACAATACTTTGCTCCTTTACTCACCAAGCGTATTATTTTCAAAATGCTGGAGGAACTTGCACTTTGCTTCCGCTATCGCCGCGAGGATCAAAAAGCGGATGAGATACAACAGCTGATGCGCGTCCTTGTTGAAGAATAACTATTTCCCTGCTATTAAAAATAGATCAGCTAAAGCTATCGCTGTTGCCGCCTCTACAACTACAGGCACTCTCAATGCAATGCATAGATCATGTCTTCCCTTTACCTGGAAGCTTTCTACAGACTGAGTGGCATTATTCCAGGTATGCTGTTCTTTAGGGGTGCTACTGGTAGGCTTTACTGCGACGCGAAAGTATAATTCATTGCCATTACTGATGCCGCCGTTTATGCCGCCTGCATTATTGGTGCGTGTATTTCCT
>JBQCEX010000168.1:0-2723 GCA_051959855.1 Flavipsychrobacter sp.
CAACAATTTTCTGTTCCCCCGTTCTTTTTCGTCTGCCAGTACAATTTTATTTTTCCAGCTTACGCAGGTTGCTATCAGCTTTTCAAGTTCAACACTATTTTCTTTGTAAAACCTAATATCGTGAAGACTTAACAATTCAAACAATTCAGCATCAAAAAGACAGGCATATTTAATCACTTCTGCAAATCCGTTACTCCATTCCTTGTCAGGAAGTGTATTGAGAAATGTGGTGTCATAAAGTATAAAAGAAGGTTGTTGTATAGTGCCTAATATATTTTTATGCAGTTCCAGGTTGATGCCATTCTTGCCGCCTATGGCAGCATCCACCATGCAAAGCAGGGTAGTAGGTATATAACCAACGGATAGGCCCCGCATATATATTGAAGCGATAAAGCCTGTAATGTCAGTTATCATGCCGCCACCTGCGGCAATAAGCATTGTACCCCTATGCGCCTCATGCTGTAGTAATTGTTCCGTTAAAAATTTAATGCTCTCCCAGCTTTTATTTTCTTCACCTGCCGGTATTATTATCACCTTATGGTCTTTAAAGAAGCCGGGATATAAGGCAGCCACGTTGGTATCAGTAATGAATATGCACTTTGCTGTATCAGCAAGCTTATTTAAGGCCTTTGCTGCACTATCAAATACATAGTTTACCTCACCGGTAGGAAAAGAAAGAGAATATTGCATAGAACGCAGGCCAAATTTAATGTTTAAGGTCTATATATGTCATCTATGGGCGTATAAGTGCAGGAATTCAGTCACTCAGGCTTTATTTGTACCTTTGCGGCTCAAAATAATTGCAGCGCTCCGGCGCGATATAGGTATGAGCAAGAAAGGGAAAGTATTAGTGGCTATGAGTGGCGGTATTGATAGTACCGTGTCTGCTCTCTTACTACACGAACAGGGCTATGAAGTGGTAGGCATTACCATGAAAACATGGGATTATGCCTCCTCCGGTGGTAGCAAGAAAGAGACCGGCTGCTGTAACCTCGACTCGTTCAACGATGCCCGTATGGCTGCTGTGGAGCATGGCTTCCCACATTACATCCTCGATATACGTGAAGAATTTGGCAGCCACGTAATTGACAATTTTGTGGAAGAATACATGGCTGGCCGCACCCCCAACCCTTGTGTGCTCTGCAATACCCACATCAAGTGGGCGGCCCTTCTGAAGCGTGCTAATATGCTGGATTGCGATTATATAGCAACCGGCCATTATGTGAAGGTGCGCGAAGAAAATAATCGTTATGTACTATCAAAGGCCAAAGACCTGACAAAAGACCAGAGCTATGTGCTTTGGGGCTTGGGGCAGGATTGCCTGAGCCGCAGCATTTACCCGTTGGGTGATATGCTGAAAACCGAGGTAAGGCAGCTGGCTTATGATATGGGGTACAAAGAGCTTTCTAAGAAAGCAGAAAGCTATGAAATATGCTTTGTGCCTGACAATGACTATCGCGGCTTTTTGAAACGCCAGATTCCGACCCTGGAGGCTGAAGTGGAGGGAGGGGACTTTGTGTTAACTGATGGAAAAATAGTAGGTAAACATAGAGGATATCCTTTTTATACCATCGGTCAGCGCAAAGGGCTGGATATAGCCTTAGGAAAGCCTATGTTCGTTACCAAGATCGTCCCAGAAACCAATACTGTAGTACTGGGTGAAGCCCACGAATTGCAACAGTCAGAAATGATAGTTGGAGGCTTGAATATGGTAAAATATGATATTATAAATGAGCCAATGACGCTTACTACTAAAATTCGCTATAAAGATCCCGGAACGGAAAGTATGGTTACTCCCGAAAGCGATATGGTAAAAGTGCATTTTAATCACTCAGTTAACAGCATAGCTCCGGGCCAATCTGCTGTCTTTTATGAAGGAGATGATGTAGTGGCAGGCGGAATTATAAGGATGGGCCTGTAAGCGCCGCTAATCTCATGGATTTACTCCTTTTAGCGTAATGCTGCTGTAAAAAACTGCGGCATCTGTACGAATAAGTATATATCTTTTCGTTTCTTTAATTATATTTACGCTAAACAACTTCGATTTCAATCTGTATGAATAGAAAGTATCTACCCATATTACTCCTGGTGGTTTTGTTTTCCGCTCTAGTTTTTTCTTGTAAAAAGAGTAAAAATACCAGCCCGAATGCAGATAAGACTTTACAATATTTCCCTCTTCAAAAAGGCAAATACATTGTATATAATGTAGATTCTACCCTATGGATAGATACAAGTTGTCTGGAGTATCACCATACATACCAGTTGCGCTACCAGGTTGATGATACTTTTATTGATGAGCAACAAATCGTTAATTATAAAATTAGTGCATTTGTAAATTCAGCTAAGACTGGAGGACAATGGCTTCCTAATGATGTGTTTTATGTAGCAGTTACTCCTGATGGATTAGTAATGGATAAAGATCGCGTTAAATTCATCAAATTAGTCTTCCCTGTAGTAAATGGTACAACTTTCGATGGTAATAAGCTGATAGATACAAGAGATACAGACTATGCTTATCTGCGTAATTGGAATTATGCCTATCAGAACGTAGGGCAGAGCTTCACTTCAGGACTTGAATCATTTGATAATACCGTTACCGTTGCAGAGCACGACGAAACAGTAGGCGATATGATTGCCAAACCTGATTCTCTTGCCAGCCGCACTTATTTTAAAGAAGTATATGCCTATAATGTAGGCCTTGTTTAAAGCCAGCAAACACACTG
>JBQCEX010000169.1:0-15022 GCA_051959855.1 Flavipsychrobacter sp.
GCCTGTATATATTGCTAATAGGTAAAGAGATAACGAAAGTAGGCGGACATGTAGCTGAATATTTTGCATTGATCATCTTTACGCTTTGCGGACTTTATATTTTATCTACTTACAGCAATATGCTGATGCTGTTCATTGGTATTGAAATATTGTCTATACCTCAATACATACTTGCTGGTAGCGATAAGAAGAACCTGAAGAGCAGCGAAGCAGCCCTCAAATATTTCCTGATGGGTTCTTTTTCCACAGGTATATTACTGATGGGTATTACCCTGTTATATGGAGCTACAGGTTCCTTTAGCGTTATGAACTTTACTTTCCTTCAGGCTGATACATTGAACCCAATGGCATTAGCAGGTATTATTCTGCTCATTATAGCGCTTGGCTTCAAGGTATCTGCAGCACCTATGCACATGTGGACACCGGATGTGTATGATGGTTCGCCTACACCATTTACGGCTTATATGGCTACTATTGCCAAGGCTGCAGTATTCATTGCATTTCTTAAATTGTTCACAGGGTCATTCGGCAGCATCAGCTCACGCTGGATGCTGGTGCTATCTATAGTTACAGCAGCAACATTGCTGGTAGGTAACGTGACCGCAGTATTCCAGCAAAGTGTAAAACGTATGCTGGCTTATTCATCCATTGCGCAGGCAGGCTTCATGCTATTTGCCATACTGGCTGTAAATGCGGTGGCATGGCAGGGACTCATCATTTATGCAGTAGCCTATACAGTAGCTACTATAGGCATATTTACTGTGCTGATGAAGTTAAAGGATTACACTTACGATGGCTTCAACGGTCTTGCTAAGAAAGAACCGTTACTCGCTTTTGTAACCACCATATTCTTATTCTCGCTTGCAGGTATACCGCTTACGGGTGGATTTATGGCTAAGTATTATGTTCTGTATGCTGCAGTATCGCAAGGCCACCTGTTGTGGCTTGTGATTTTTGGCTTGCTGATGGCAGCAATAAGTGTGTATTATTACTTCAGAGTCATAATCGCTATGTACTTCAAACAGGGTGACCCTGAATTGCATTCACCTGTAGGTGCAGGCGACAAGTTTTTCCTTGTGCTGACATGCCTGTTGGTGATACTGATAGGTGTAGCGCCACAGCTATTCCTGAATGGCATATAATAAGTTAAAACTTACATATTATTTGTTAAAAAGCGCCACCATGGCGCTTTTTACTTATATAGATTATTTGTTTAAGTCTTAACTTTGTAATACTGTACAATACCTTTAAACAGGGACTATTAGTTATTCACACCTGTGCATTACTTTCCCCGTCTTATTTAAAGCGCTGCATTATTTTCGATAGTGAAAAGAAAAGGAAAATAGTATGGATATCGAACAACTTATGCCACATGTAGAGGCGTTGATCTTTGCAAGTGAGCGTCCGATAACACAAATGGAATTGACCGATTTGCTGGGGCAGGCGATGGAAACCACCATTGAACCTGAACGTATTGCTACCTGTATAGATGCTATCAGGGAAAAATACGATGCTCCCTATTATCCTTTTCAGCTTAGGGAAGCCGGTGGGGGATTCCAGTTCCTTACCAAGAAGGCTTATCACAAAACAGTATTACAGCTGAATGGTGATAAGCATATAAAGAAGCTGTCTGCAGCTGCTATGGAGACCCTGGCCATCATCGCCTACAAGCAGCCTATAACAAAGACAGAAATAGAATTTATACGCGGCGTAAGCGCCGACTATTCCATACAAAAGCTACTGGAAAAGGAACTGATCGTTATATCAGGCCGCAATGAGAATATGGTGGGCAAACCGCTTATCTATTCTACTTCAAAGAGCTTCATGGATTACCTGGGCATTAACTCCCCGGCACAATTACCGGAACTTAAAGACATAAGCAATATAGATGTGGTTCTGCCTACGAGCGGCAGCGAAGCATTACCCGAGAGTGATACCGCTATGGTTGTAAATGAGGATGGTTCGTTACAACATATCGGAGAATAAGGGAGCGTGAAAGATTGACCAAGGCCTGCCTCTTCTGTGGCAGGCTTTTTTGTTGGCGCAAAGTTTGAAATGCTAGAATGCAATGTACATTTGTGATAATAATAACTATATGAGGCGCCGTTTACTACTTCTGCTTTTAGCTATAAGTATAGGAATTACAGAAAGAGGATTTGCACAGTCTGACCGGAAGATAGAGAAAGAATTAAGGGCTGATATAGGCTACCTCGCTTCTGACGAGCTGGAAGGAAGACGTACCGGGTCAGAAGGGGAGCGTAAAGCAGGCGATTATATACAAAAGCGTTACGAAGATATTAAAGTGCCTGCATACAAAGGCAACTATCGCTATCCTTTCAGTTTTGTATATGGTAAGGAAATAGGCAAGAACACACAGCTTATGCTGAACAGCCACGTGCTCCGTCTTAAAGAAGAGGCGTTCCCTTTACCATTCAGCGCATCAAAAAAAGTGCATGGCGAGGTGCTGCCCGATATATATGAAAGCGGCAATATCTGGATGATGCCTTTATACGGCGAGAAGGACCAGGCAGACGACCCACATTTTGACGCAGAAAAGTTCATGTATGAACATGCCAGGGCGGCCATGGAGAAAGGTGCGATAGGCGTACTATTTTATGATCCTTATGGTTCTAAGTATGCTCCTGAATATAATGGGCAATCAGTCATTACGGAGACACTGGATATTCCGGTAGCCTTTCTTACTTATAAAGGCTTCATGAACTATGGACAGAATACAGACAATAAGAATAATAACAGCAGTGCAGAAGTGATAGACATGAATATCAATATAAAGAAGGGCGACCGTATAGGTACCAATATTGCCGCCTATATTGATAACAAAGCGCCATATACCGTGGTAATAGGTGCCCATTACGATCATCTGGGCCACGGTGAAGACGGGAATAGCTTATATGCGGGTAAGGACGCGCAGATACATAATGGTGCCGATGATAATGCCAGTGGTACTGCAGCGCTGCTGGTAATGGCAGAGATGGTAAAGAAACACAGGCTAAAACACTACAATTACCTGTTTGTCAATTTTTCTGCGGAGGAGCTTGGCTTATTAGGCTCTAAAGCATTCATTAAAGACCAGGCATTGGATAGTATGCATATTGCCTACATGATAAATATGGATATGGTGGGCAGGCTGAACGATAGCACACATGCCCTGGAGATAGGTGGTGTAGGCACATCGCCTGCGTGGGCTTCTATCATCAGCAAGCCAAATAAGAACTTCAGGATATCGGTAGATAGCTCGGGTGTCGGTCCTTCTGATCATACAAGCTTTTATCATGCCAATATACCGGTACTGTTCTTTTTTACCGGTACCCATCGCGATTATCATAAACCCAGTGATGATGCTGATAAGATAAATTACAAGGGCGAGTTGGCTGTAGTGCACTATGTATACAATGTTGTAGCTACAATGGATAAGCAGCCGAAGCCGCAATTCCACACTACAAAGCAAAACTCAATAGGCAGGGTAAATTTCAAAGTCACACTCGGCATTATGCCTGATTATGCATATCAGGATAAAGGTGTGCGTATAGATGGCGTAAGTGAAGGCAAGCCTGCAAGCAGGGCCGGACTAAAAGAAGGAGATATAGTAGTGCAGCTTGGCGACTATAAGGTACAGGGCATGCAAAGCTATATGGAAGCATTAAGCCATTTCAGCAAAGGCGATAAGACAAGAGTGAAGGTAAAGCGAGGTGATAAAGAATTGGAAATGCCGCTGCAGTTTGATAAGTAACTTACTATCCTTCCTGGCTGCTCAATTCTGTTTGATGCCTGTATAGCTTCGCATATCGCCCATTCAGTTCCATCAGTTTACTATGAGTACCCTGCTCTGCAATGTGTCCGTTATCCAGTACTAATATCTGATCAAACTGCCAGCTCGTAAATATGCGGTGGGTGATAACTATTGTTGTTTTATCGGCCAGGTAACTCTTTAGATTACCCAATATTGTTTTCTCCGTTCTTGTATCAACAGCTGAGAGGCTTTCATCTAATATCAATACCGGGCTATTCTTCAGCAAAGCTCTTGCCAGTACCATACGTTGTTTTTGTCCGCCGGAAAGCATTACGCCACGTTCGCCTATTACAGTATCATATCCTTTAGGCAGGGCAGCAATATCTTTATCAAGATCTGCAAGCCTTGCCACTTCCTTTATCTCTGCTTCTGTTGCATTATCCCTGCCAAACTTAATATTGTTGTAGATGGTGTCAGAAAATAAAAAAGCTTCCTGTGGCGTATAAGCTATTTGTCGCCTTAATTGTTGCAGGTTGAATTTCTTTACTGATATACCATCCATAGTCACTTCCCCTTCTTGGGGATCATACATGCGCAGCAATAAATGGGCTATAGTCGATTTCCCCGAGCCTGTGCGGCCTATAATGGCCACTTTTTGTCCAGGCTTTACATGCAGTGAAAAATCTTTCAGCGCCTTAATGCCTGTGTGCTGATAAGTAAAGGAAACATGATCAAGATCTAATTGACCATGCAGCGTATGTTCTATAGCATTCGCTGGGCTAACAATTTCCGGCTTTGTATTCAGGAACTCATCTATACGGTTTTGCGATGCGCTGGCACGCTGTATCATGGACGCTACCATACCTATAGCAGATATGGGGAACATCAGGAGATTAATGTAGTATACAAACTCGGCAATATTACCTGTAGTTATCTGCCCCTGTATAGCATAGTAGCCGCCTATAAGCACAGTAGACAGCATACTCAGGCCAATGAACAGGTTCATGGCCGGGAAGTAGATCGACTCAGTAAGCGATAAATTAATGGCGCTCTGCCTGTATGCTTCTGAATTTTTATTGAAGAAGTGCAGCATATTGCCTTCCTGCACAAACGACTTAATAACACGTATACCGGAGTATGATTCCTGTGCTGTTGTGGTCAACCCTGATAACTGTGCTTGTATCTTACTGCTTTTGCGGTAGATAATAATGTTAACGTAGTAAATGGAAATGGCAAGGATAGGTAAAGGTATGATCACATACAGTGTGAGCATTGGGTTTACCTTAACCATATTGTACACACAAAAAATGGTAAGGGCAATTACGTTAGTAGCATACATGATGGACGGGCCTGTGTACATACGTGTACGCGACACATCTTCCGCAATGCGATTCATTAGATCGCCGGTGAAATGGGTTTTATAGAAATGAGTATGCAATTCCTGGTAATGATTATATATCTCATTCTTTTGATCGTACTCAATATGACGGCTCATCACAATAAGTGTTTGCCGCTGCAGGAACATGAAGCCACCGCGCAGCAATGCCAACCCTAATAAACTAAGACCTGCTATAAGTACTATATGGAAAATGTGCTCAATAATTGTGTTAGCGACAGCAGGGTTGCTGGTCTGCTGGTATAATGCAATCTGCTTTTGTACATCATCTATTATGCCCCGTATCACTTTTGCAGACCAGGTAGCAAAGTAGCTTGCTACTGATACAAACAATATACCTGATAACAAACGCCATTTATAACGAACAAAATATTTATTCAGTGATGCCAGCTTCTTCATGGAAGCACAAATTTACTGAGCAATGCCGAGGATTAGACTATAAGCGGATAAAGGATTTTAATAATTATTGAAGGGCTGTAATATGAACAATTTATATACGGTCATTTTTACACTGCATGCGGTAATTTTGCAATCATGGAGCACATTTTCCCTTATTCCCGCCTGTTCGATTTCACTTTTTCTATTTTTAAAAGCATTGGCTGCAACGACGCAGACGCAAGTACTGCCACAAAAACTTTATTATCAGCTGACGTAAGAGGTATAGATAGTCACGGCGTCGCTCGATTAAGCGGATATGTGCGCCTATGGCAGGCTAAACGGGTAAATGCAACGCCCGACATTAAGATAGTGCATGAAACTCCATCCACTGCTGTGGTAGATGGAGATAGCGGCCTGGGCCTGGCTGTTGCTCCCTTCGCTATGCAGGTGGCTATAGAAAAAGCTAAGCAATGTGGTACAGGCTGGGTAAGCGTGCGCAACAGCAATCACTTTGGTATTGCAGGTTATCATGCAATGATGGCCCTGCAGCATGATATGATAGGCATGGCAATGACTAACGCCAGTGCGCTGGTAGCACCTACTTTTTCGGTAGAAAGGATGCTGGGTACTAATCCCATTGCAGTTGCAATACCGGCAGGTGAAGAACCCGCGTTCGTAGCGGATATGGCCACAACTACAGCAGCCAATGGTAAGCTGGAAATATTGCAACGCAAAAATGCAGATGCACCTATAGGCTGGGTGCAGGATAAGGATGGTATTGATATTACCGATGCTAATGCTCTTAAGTCTGGTGGCTCTCTTCTGCCATTAGGCAGCGATCGCGAGCATGGCAGCCATAAAGGATATGCGTTGGGGAGTATAGTTGATATTTTTTCTGCAGTACTTAGTGGCGCCAGTTATGGGCCTTGGGTACCGCCATTTCCTGCCTATGTGCCAATGCCTGAAAATATGCCTGGTAAAGGGTTGGGGCACTTCTTCGGAGCTATGAGAGTAGATGCTTTTCGCCCTGCAGATGAATTCAAACAGCACATGGATAATTGGATCAGGCGTTTTAGAAATGCAAAGCCTGTAGCCGGCCAGGAACGTGTGCTGATACCGGGCGATCCTGAAAGGGAAATGGAAATAATACGAATGCAGGAAGGCATACCTGTAGTGGACAGCGTTGTAGATGATTTAAGAAAAGTAGCTGAACAATTGCATATCCCAACTTTAGAAGGGACTATAACTACTTCAATTTAAATCTCTTTCATATTGTACCTTTGCCGCAAATTATATTAAAATAATGCGCGTAGCTGTTGTTGGTGCCACCGGTTTGGTGGGCAGCACCATGTTAAAAATTCTGGAGGAAAGAAATTTTCCGTTGACTGAACTGATTCCTGTAGCTTCTGCCCGCTCGGCTGGCAAGAAGGTGGCCTATAAGGGTAAGGAGTACGAAGTGGTAACAGCAGAAGAAGCAATAGCACGAAAACCTCACCTGGCATTGTTTTCCGCAGGTGGCAGTATTTCACTTGAGCTGGCTCCAAAATTTGCCGAAGTAGGTTGCTATGTAGTTGATAATTCATCAGCATGGCGTATGCACCCCGACAAGAAGCTGATTGTGCCTGAAGTGAATGGTAATACACTTACTAAGGATGACCTGATTATTGCTAATCCCAACTGCTCTACTATACAAATGGTAATGGTCATGAAGCCATTGCATGATGCCTATAAAATAAAGCGTGTGGTAGTAAGCACTTATCAGTCTGTAACAGGTACGGGCCAGAAAGCTGTTGCAGAGCTGCTGGACGAGCGTGCCGGTGGTAATGGCCACGGTGTATACCCGCATCGTATAGATATGAATGTGCTGCCGCATATAGATGTGTTTCAGGATAATGGCTACACCAAGGAAGAAATGAAAATGGTGCAGGAGACTTGCAAGATAATGGGTGATGATAGCATTCGCGTGACTGCAACCACTGTGCGTGTACCGGTAATGGGCGGACACAGTGAAAGCGTGAACATTGAGTTTGAAAAAGACTTTAATGAGAATGACGTGCGCGAAATGCTATCTAATTTCTCAGGTATAGTAGTAATTGATAACCCAAAGATGAACGCCTATCCTATGCCGCTGGATGCTGCCGGGAAGGATGAAGTATTTGTAGGCCGTATAAGAAGAGACTATTCACAGCCCAATACCCTGAACTGCTGGATAGTGGCAGATAACCTGCGCAAGGGTGCCGCTACTAATGCTGTGCAAATAGCTAAACATCTGCATACACAAGGCTGGATATAATAAAAACGATAAGACATAAATAACAAAGCCCTCGATTGAGGGCTTTGTTATTTTATAAAGCTATTTTTTCAACTCTTCGCTCATGCCTGCCGCCTTCGAAGGCTGTAGATAGAAACACATCTACCATCTTTTCGGCATCTGCTATAGAAACAAATCTTGCAGGCAGACAAATGATATTTGCATTGTTATGCTGGCGTGCCAGCTGGGCTACTTCTTCATTCCAGCACAGCGCTGCGCGTACGCCCTGGTGCTTGTTAGCAGTCATGCAAACGCCTTCGCCGCTGCCGCATATCAGCACACCTACGGTTGCCTTGCCTTCTTCTACCATCTTAGCTACGGGATGAGCATAATCAGGATAGTCAGTGCTTTCAGTGCTATAGGTCCCCTTATCATCTACCATCCAGCCTGCATTCACTAATACTTTCTTGATGGCTTCTTTATATTCATAGCCTGCGTGGTCTGAGCCAATGGCAAGCGGTAATTGCTGGTTAAAAACAGTTTTATTCATATTTAGCTATTTTCTCTTGCTGCAAGTCTTTTCTTTCTTTCCTTCATAGCGCGGTTGCTTACCATCACAGAAAGTTCATACAGTATATACAAAGGTATAAATACTAAGAAACAACTGAACCAATCGGGTGGCGTGATAACCTCTGCAAGTATGAACAATATCAGAATGGCGTAACGGCGTTTCTCTCTGAGTATTTTAGGAGTAAGTATGCCAACGCGTGAAAGGAAATACACTATAATAGGCAATTCGAAAACGATACCCATACCCAATATCAGGTCATTCATGGTGTCGTAATAATTGTCCATGGTAATGATATTCTGAAAGGCGGGGCTTAGCTGATACGAACCAAAAAAGTTAATAGTATAAGGCGCTATGATGTAATAAGCGAACAGCACCCCAACGAAAAATAAAACGGAACACCAGAAAACAAGGCCGCGCGCATACTTTATTTCGGTTGGCTTTAAAGCAGGTTTAATAAATTTCCAAAGCTCCCAAAGTATATATGGAAACGAAAGGATGAAGCCAAGGAACAGTGAGACAGAAAGCGCCATAACAAACTGGCCTGCCATTTCTGTATTCTGAAATTTAATAGTTACCTCGCCCAGGCATAATGCATCGATATGCAGTACCCTGGCCAGCCAGCAAAACCATTTGTAGGCTATAAAGTCATTGTGGGCAGGGCCAAGTATGATGTGGTCAAATATCCATTCTACTTTGATAAAGACAAATATCGCCATTACGAAGACCACAATCACTGAGCGAATGACATGCCAGCGAAGCGCTTCCACATGATCTATGAAGGACATTTCTCCCGAGGGATTCTTAGTACGGGAAAGAAGATAATTTCTTATGATGCTCAAAGTAAATACTTGGAAGCCGCAAAGTTAATGATTAAAGTATTGCGGGTTTTTATAAATATTTCCAAAATTCAGGCATAAAAAAAGGCAGCAGGGAAACTGCTGCCATAATATGGTATATATTTTTATTTTTTGTAAACTTTTACAGAGCAGGTATAGTGTTCAAGTTTTTGGATCTGGGCTTCACGTTCCATGCCTGTGAGCTTGTTGTTTTTTGGCAAGCGTATAGTAAGGTCTTTTCTTATGGAGTGCATCAGCTGCAGTACAGCTTTAGAGCTTACTGCATAGGTATTTCCTTCATCCCTGTTGCCTTTTGCAGTAATGATGGCTAATACATTACCATTCTTATCCAGTACCGGGGCGCCACTTTGGCCGGGGTCTGCAGGCAGCTCCAGGCGGTATTGCATAGAGTCACCTTCATATCCGTTCTTGGCACTTATGTAACCTTCATTATATATGATCTCATCTTCAGGAAAGCCTAAAGTATAGATCCTTGCACCGAGGCCTGACTTGGTAGGGGCAAACGTATAAGGCACATCAGTCTTGCCGAAACGGAACTTGCTGTCCTGCACTTTTAATATGGCAATGTCATTTTTAGGATCAGAAGCCTTAACGGATGCCTTGAAGTAATGACCTTCGCTATTTTGTATATACACAGAATCCGCGCCATCTACTACGTGGTAGTCAGTCACCAGGTAACCATCATTGGTAAGGGCAAAGCCTGTACCTGTATAACGGGCAGGCAGAGCGGGAGCACTATTATTGGTAGTCTTGATATTCTGTATCAGCTGGTTTTGAGAACGCTTGATGTTTTCTATCTCGCGGCGCAAAACATTGTATTGAGTAACATTGGGTCTGTCTGGCCTGTTGAAAGACCAATAAGTAGTGAATGACGTAAGCAATGCAATACCTGCAGCTATAGCAGCTGTACGCCAATAGTGAGCGCGCAATGGTATACTGCGGGTGGGTTTAGCCGCTACTTCCTGGTGTACATCCTGCAGCATAGTGCGGAATTGCGCCTGTCTGCCACTGCCTTCCAGGGAACGAAGCATATTAACACACTCATGAAATTCTGCTGCGAAGGCCACGTCTGTTTGCAGGCGGCTCAGCAGTGCGGTTTTCTCAGCCTCAGGCATTGTGCCTGCTGCATAAGCTTCTGCAAGGTTCCATATGTGGTTATTGTCTATTGACATATTGTTTCTTCATCATTTAGCCTGCACACCGTAAAACAATTTACGCAAGCGCGCAAGGCATTTATATTTCTGGGTCTTAGCATTGTCCGGATTGGTATACCCGAAGTCGGCAGCTATTTCCTGCATGCTTTTATTATTATGATAAAAAGCTTTCAGCAGGGAACTGCAAGGCTCACCCAGTTGAGCCATAGCATTGTTGAGTTGCGTATAATGCGTTTCACGTTCTACATGCGCATTAATATCATCCTCATAGGCCCAGTCCCTTCCTTCATCCACACCTGTATTGTCCGGCAGGCTCATAGGCTGATGCTGCTGCTTTTCAATTTTTTTGTACCATAAATGCTTGCTTACGGCAAACAGATAGGTGCCAATTTTGCAAGTGAGCCGAAATTCGGCTACCTGGGCTTTTTCAAAGAGCACTACCATAGCTTCCTGGAAAATATCTGCTGCATCTGAAGCCGCGCCACCATTTTTAATAATCCAACTGGAGATTGTCTTATAATGCTGGTTATACACCTGCATGGTAGCGTCCCTCTCACCCCTGGCAAGCGCTGCCAGTAAATGCTGTTCTGTATTTATGGGGTTGCTATTCAATGATTAATCCTCTTTTTGATAAAAAGTAACCCTCCAGGAAGGAAATTTCTTTATTAATTTAATATTTCTTGGCTGAATATTCAAAGATAAGCATGAAAAAGAGGCATTTTACCTGTTTAAAACCCGGCCTTAAAAAAAAAATTATAAAATCCGGGTTACCTTTTTCTGTTTGCGGTATAAATGAATATTAAATCATTCTAAAAATAATCAAAGTCATGAAATTCGTAAAATTCGGAATCTTCGCATTAGCAATGGGTCTGTTCGTAGCTTCTTGCGGCAGCAACTCTTCTTCAACTACTACTACTGACTCTACTGCTACAACTCCAGCAGCTGCTCCAGCTCCTGCTGATACAATGACTGCTACTCCAGCAGCTCCAGCTACAACTGACACTACTAAAGGTGCAATGATGGCTGATACTACTAAGAAAACAACCACTACAACTACTACTAAATAAGTAGCTAATAGTTTGAAAATAAACCATCCGGTTTTCCGGATGGTTTTTTTGTGCCCTTAAGAGCCAACTGGCAGGGATTTTATAGAACATAAGGCTAAACAATATCAGTATGAGACTTTTGAAACTGGGCGTGCTGACAATGGCACTGGGATTTTTTGTTATATCCTGCGGAAACACTAAGAATGGGACTACAAGTAGCACAGACTCAACCATTAATACAGATACCGAGACTTCAGGCAGGGCTATGGGTGGAGCCGCAGTACCTGATACTACTCAGCACCCTACAGACAATGCCAATACTAACGGTACCACAAATGGTGGAAATACCGGTACAGGTGCGACAGGTATGGGGACCAATGATACCGGCATGGGTGGCGGCAACGGCCATTAATATTAACCTGCGCCGGCAATTACTAATACAATTTCTCCTTTAGGAGCATGTGCATCGTAGTGTTGTGCAAGGGCGGCTAGCGTATCTTTGCGGGTTTCCTCAAACATTTTGGTGAGCTCGCGGCAAACGGCTGCCTGGCGGTCGGGGCCGAAGTATTCGGCTAACTCATTGAGGGTCTTTACCAGGCGGTGGGGCGACTCGTAAAGTACGATGCTGCGCTCTTCTGTGGCCAATTGCTTCAGCATGGTTTGCCTGCCCTTCTTTAGTGGCAGAAAGCCTTCGAACACGAACCTGTTGGACGGGATGCCGGATTGTACGAGTGCTGGCACAAATGCCGTGGCACCCGGAAGACACTCGACAGGTATATTATTCCTAATGCACTCGCGGACAAGCAGAAAGCCTGGATCTGAAATGCCCGGGGTGCCTGCATCAGTAAGCAAAGCGTAGGTTTTGCCTGACTGCAACTGCTCTATAAGATAGGTGAGTATCTTATGCTCATTGTGTTGATGATAGGGGGTAAGCGGCTTTTGAATATTGTAGTGCCGCAGCAGTACCCCGCTGGTGCGGGTATCTTCACACAAAATACCATCAGCGTTTTTCAGTACCTCTACGGCCCGATAGGTGATATCCCCGAGGTTGCCTATGGGCGATGGTATGAGATAGAGACGCAATGCAGCAGTGATTTTATTACAAGAACGACTAAGCTTCGGTAAGCGTGAAGTCGAAAGATTCCATTACCTGGTTGGCGAGCAGCTTCTTGCATGCTTCCTGTGTAAGTTGCTGTGCTTCTTCCTTGCTTGCAGCCTCCAGGCTAAGGGTGATGTGCTTGCCTATGCGCACGTCGTGCACCTGGCTGAGGCCGAGGTTGTGCAGGCTATTATTCACCGCTTTACCCTGAGGGTCAAGTAGTTCTTTCAGCGGCATTACATTGATATGTGCAGTATATTTCATGTTTCGTTTTTTCCTGATTATGCGGCAGGGGCTGTTTCAGCGCTGCCGGGTTGCTTATATATAAATGATAACAGAATGTACAGTATAAAAGCCAGTGGAACAGCTGCTACACCCAAAAACGGTATAGATGCCAGTGTGGCTATAACTATAATAAGCTGAGGCCATAGGTAAGCGATCTTCCATTTCTCAGGTACGAACTTGAAGAAACGGATATTGGAAACCATGAGCCAGCATAAAATTGCAATAACCAGGTAGATGCTCCATTTGCCCTGCAGAAAATTGCCTAAGCCCATAGGGTTGAACCAATTGACCAGCGGGAAGGAAGCAACGAACAAACCAACGGCAGGAACCGGCAGGCCCCTGAAAGACCATTTCTGATCGGCAGCTGTGATATTGAACCTTGCCAGGCGTAGCGCTGCGAAACAGGCCACCAGGAATGCTGGAGTCATGGCGAGCATGGGAGTATCTATGGCATTAGGCTGGCGCATGTAGGCACCCCATAGCATTTTGAACAATATCATAGATGGGGCTACGCCGAATGACACCAGGTCAGCCAAGGAATCGAGGTCTTTGCCGATGGGGGAGAAGACCTTTAGCGCGCGGGCTGCAAAGCCATCCAGTAGATCGCAGAGGGCAGCGATACCTATAAAGATGCCACCCCAGTATGCCTGCTCTGTACCAATGACCCAATACTGAGCATCAGTAGTGAGGAATGGCTGAGAGTTGAGAATAAAGGCAATAGCTATGCAACCACAAAAGAGGTTGGCGAGTGTGAGCAAATTTGGTAGGTGCTTCATCAGGGCGTAAAAGTAGCAATCTTGTTTGGAAGTAGAAAGTCCTTGTCTTTAGTCTTAAGTGGTAAGTGGTAAGTTGTAAGACGGGAAGTGAGCACCTCTATAAATGTTCCACTTCCTTTAAAAAAGAGTTTTGAGAGGTTTTGGGTGCCAAATTCGGCTAACGCCTTTATTTTCAATACTTATTATGTTTTCTAAAATTGGACAGAATGTTACAAAATGTCTCAAAATGTCGCATTTTCCGGACATGGGATATTTTGGAAGTTTTCGCTTTCCTCGAGTAAAGAAGGGTTTACAGTAAGTCAAAGAGCATATTCCAATTAGCTGATATGGTGATTAGCTAATTAGCTGACGTTTGCAAGATACTATTGGGAAGAGGCGGTTTCCAAGAAAAGATATTCACAATATGAAGACGTATTTGAGATATGTGAGCTTTTTGCAAGCTGAGCCAAAATATTATAAGCTGATCAATAATACCTGGATTGCCTATGGCTTGCAACCTTAAGATTATTTTACGATATGCCAGCGTTGTAGTTCCCAAATTTTATTTATGTTCAATTTAGGATGAGAGAGCTTTATTTTAACCAGGCCATTAGCTGCATTTAAATAAAGTATGTCATTAAATACCAGAGTTGAATCATGGTAGCTGATCATTGCTACTGATGAAAATATATTTTTATTTACCACGCAGCTTGTGCCCACTGAATCAATAGTGCCTGCAGTGGTTGTGTATTGGTTTAAAGGACCAACCTCAAAGGGATAATAAATATAGCTGTAGTCGATATATATTGTGGTGGATAGAGCCTTCAACCAAGTAAAAGCTAAATAATTTCTGGCAATTAGTAATGTCCAGGCACTAGTATCAACAAGTCCGGTTGCATGTTTTATGTATTCAGATATGTCTATATTGATATGTTCTTCATTTTGATTATCGGTGGTCATATCATGTGCATCTGAACTGTTGGTAACGAAAAAACTATCTATATCTGAACTAAGGGAATCTGTATACACCCAATAGGTACCTATTTTATAAAAAAAGGCGTTTTTAAGGTTGGGATCAATATTGATGTATTTGGTTTTATTGCAGGCTGTAACAACGAGTATAACTAAAAACAAGAAAATAAGGCTATATTTCATAAGGAGTATAATTTATGAATTTAACGTCATTAATAAACAATTGAGATCTTAGCGTACATATAAATCGTAATAACTGTCATTATCTTTGATGTTTACCTGAGGTGTTCCAGCGTTGTAATTCCCATACACGATTCACTGTATCTAATGGATGATATAAATGCATTTTTATTATTCCAATGCCATCTGACAGGTAAAACCAATCATTCATATATGGATAGCTATTATTTGGAGCCAGAGTCAAGCTATCATTTATTAAGGTGACTTTATTAAAGATGTTAGATTCAACAGAATAGGTATCGAATTTTTGCATGACTGTTGCTGCAT
>JBQCEX010000170.1:0-11632 GCA_051959855.1 Flavipsychrobacter sp.
CAACACTGTTCAGTATAAGAATGTCCTTTAATTCAATAGCTGTATTATCTGTACTAATGAAGATCAAATTATTAGCCGGATTTGGATATAGTTTAATTGTATTATCCGGTTGATTTAAAGAAGCTATGCCGGTTGGTATAGTCCAGGTAATGGTATCTGTGCCACAGTTGTTATAGAGCACCACCTCAACAGTGCGTATGTCGCCAGTTTTGTAGGTATGCAGCGGCGTTGCCTGGCTTGACGTGTCGCCATCGCCAAAGAACCACATCAGGGAACTATAATCTTTACCACCTGCCACACTAAACAGGTAAGAAGTACCGGCACGGGTGTAGTCAATACCCTTGCCTGATGGTAGCGGATTGATTGTAACATTCACCGTATCGGTTGCGCTACAGTATCTGAATACATTTACGCTATAGGTACCGCTGGTCGTTACATGAATTGTTTTGGTAGTATCACCTGTGTTCCATAAGTAGCTGGCATCGCCCACCCCTGCATCTAATACAAAGGTCGGATTCTCACACATGGTCAAGTCTGGTCCAAGATCTACTACCGGATGAGGGCCTATAACTATATGCGCCGGCACTTTGCTGGTTTCGCAACCGTTTGCGCCTTTAGCACTTACAAATAAAATAGTATCGGATGAAGGGTAAGGCACTGTAATAGCACTATCCGAAGAGAATGAGATATCATCTGATGCTGATGCATACCATAGGTTTTGCACATTAGGCACTTTGTTTACAACTACCGTAGCTGATGACGCACCGGCGCACACTGTATCTGATGTTGTTAATGGTAAATCAGGTGACGGCTTTAAAGTCATATTGATACTTGAGGTGTCATTAACAGTAACTGTATCTCCAGAAAGCACTGTGTAAGATTTGATAGAATAGTTACCTGCATCAGGTGGATTAATAACTCCGACAAATACAGATAGTGTTGATGCAGGATCTAAAGAGCCAATATATTTTGTATAAATGGTTTTGGATGCCCCCAGCGGATCTGTGTACGTAGCGTACACATAGAAATTGCTTTCGCTATTGGCTCCGAAGTTGTAGACATTCACATATATGGAGTCTACAGCATTAGCGCAAAGAGACGCATTATTAATCGGAGTAGTGATATCACTAACACCCAGGTCATGACCTAAAGCAGGAGCAATTGTTATAACATAATCCTGGGTTTCGCCTGCACCCGCACTGCTGCTATAATCGGTACACGCATCGCCGTCATATGGACTATTAATAACACTGTTGCGTACACGCATACCTGTTTTACCTAAAGCAGCATTGGTCGGAACGTTAAAGGAAGCTTCACCTGAATTAGCCAATATCGAATTGATGTTTACAAATTCAGAAGGTTCAAAGATGCCATCTCTGTCGAAATCTATCCAGGCCATACCGTAACTTAATCCACCTTTATAGCTCTCAAATAATTTATAGTGCCCGCCTTGCCTGATGGTGGCAGTGGCATTCAAAGTATCTTTATAGCGAATGTAGTAGTCAGGTGCTGTTAATGAATAGTGAGTAGGATTTTTTAGTGTGGTTCTTTCTATCGAAACACTGTCAATAGTAGGTGGAGTGCCCCCGCCTAATGGCGTACCTGTGGTAGATAGCGCACAATAACAATGAAAGAACGAATCAGCAACAATTGAAAGCACATTACTGGTGTCTGTACATGAAGCGCCGGTACCACAGGCGGTGCATTGCGCCCACACTCGGAATTCTGTGGAACCTGCAGTACCTAAAGTAGTAGTATAAGAATTGTCTGTGGCACCACTTATATCTGTCCATGCGCCACCTAAGCCAGCAGGTCGGCTTTGCCATACATAGCTAATACCTACCAGGTAAGTAAGTGAAGTGTCTGTAAGCGTAAATAGTTTATTTTGACAAATGTGTGATGGCCCTGTTATATAACCCGCATTAGGATGGCCGCTGCATGGACTAAAATGATCAACAGAGACATCATCAAGAAACATATTATTCCCAAAGGCTGAAACTGCATCAAAAATGATATAATTAGAGGTACCACTATATGAAGCCGGGATTGTAAATGAATATTGATACCAGCCATTTGAACTTTCTGTTGGCGACAGAGATGTTGAACGATTAATGGTTCCTAACAAAGTACCACCACTGGTTGATGAAGTTGTATTAATATATACCGAAACCTGATCCGAATTCGATGCATATCCATCATCCCTGTACATCCAGAAGGAGACTATATTGGTACCAGTCGCATATATGGAAAAATCAAGCGATTTAGTTATTAACACCGCTTCGCTGCCAGAACTTGCATTGAAAGACTGGTATTCTGCCATTCCAGTGCCTGAATGAGGCGAGCAGGATGGACTTGAGCCGGAAGTATTTTGTGCCCAGTCAAACGATCCACTAACTATTGCACTATTCCAGCCTGCCGGCGGAAATGTAATATCATCAAAGCTTTCGGAGAAATAGTTTTGTGCCGAGCAAAGTAGAGGTAAAAACAAGAGGGCACAAAAAGGCACAAAGTTTTTCAAGGTAAGGTTTTCTAGTCGCATGATATGATTATATAAGTATTGGTTTATAAATAGGGTTACTAAATCTCTTAAATAAAGCGAAAAGACGGCTATAATGAATGACAGAGGTACATCTAATTAGACGTAATTTTCGGCTTAAAGGTTGGCAAATATCAATAGAAAAAGATTATCTGGTAAAATATTCTTTTGTTATTTTTTAATAACCTGATTACTAAAAAGCTAAACAGCAAATATTTCAATAATAAAAACTAATTCACAGTTTGTTACCGTTTTATGTATACCTGGGCACCTGCTATAGTCCATTTGAAATTAATACATTAGGTTTGCTAAGAATTTCTATCCTACATGACGATTACTCAACTTGAATATGTTGTTGCTGTGGCTACTTATAAGAGCTTTGTAGCAGCCGCGGAAAAATGCTTTGTGACACAGCCCACACTCAGCATGCAGATACAAAAGCTTGAAGAAGAGCTTGGTATAAAACTTTTTGACCGTAATAAGCACCCTATAGCTATTACTGCTATGGGCAATGCAGTAGTAGAACAGGCCAAGGTGGTGCTGGCTGAAGTGGAAAAGATACAGGAGCTGATACAAACTCAGCAAAACAACCTGGCTGGCAGCTTTAAGCTGGCAGTAATACCAACTATAGCACCATATGTAATACCAGGCCTGTTAGAGCATTATGGCACTGCTTTTCCTAATGTAAAGCTGCAGATAAAAGAGCTGGAAACCGACCATATAATAACTGCACTGCGCAATAATGAACTGGATGCAGCATTACTGAGCACACCTCTGGAAGAAGCGGACATAAAAGAATACCCTCTGTTTTATGAAACCTTTGTAGCGTACTTCTCGAAGGATGAGCCTGCACTAAAAAAGAGGTTAATAACACCTGATGATATAGCTCTTGACCGCATATGGCTGCTAAATGAGGGACATTGCATGCGCAACCAGATCATTAACCTGTGCAGCGAACATATACAAATGCTTCAGGCTGAAAGGCCATACCGCTACGAATCGAGCAATGTAGAAACACTACGCAAAATGGTGGATAAGAATGGCGGGGTAACGGTGCTGCCGGAACTGGCGACATTGGAGTTCAATGACGACCAGATGGATAACATACGCTACTTTGAAGATCCTGAACCAGTGCGTGAAATAAGCCTGGTAACCAATATGCACTTTGTAAAGCTAACCTTGTTGCAGAGCCTGATGGATGAAATACTGCGCCTGGTACCGGAAAAAATGCGCGTACAAAAGAAAAATAGAAAAGTGCTGCGTATACAATCTGCTAAGCTGTAGCTATTACAATTCGGTTTAGACCCTGGCGAATCACTTTATTTTCGGGGAAAGCTTTATTGATAGTCAGCCTTACAGCTTCCCATTCGTCCTCTTTGATAGCAATGTAATTCATAATAAAAATGCCGCCGGTGCGTAAGCGCTTGCGGCATTCCTGTAAAAAGGCAAGTTTTGTAACAAATACGGGTACTATTCTGCCCTCGAAAATATCTACTACCAGCATGTCATATTGATTGCTGTCTGTAGTAATATAGTTTTTTGCATCAGCACACACAGGGTTTATATCGTGCAAAAGAATAGGTGGCATCAATTCCATCGCCCATTTCAATATTTCAGCGTCATATTCTACCAGCGTAAATTTTGCGGAAAAACCCATGCTGTGAAATATCTGCACTGCGCTGCCTAATCCTGTTCCCAAAACCAGGGCATCCTTTATGCCTGACAGTTTGGTTTTCACTTCTTTATAGGCCCGAACAAGGGGTGAGTACTTGTCTCCGTCAGAATACAGGGCATCAATAGTAGCCAATTGCCATCTCCCTTTGTATCTGTATAACTCCAATAAGCCGCCATTACTACTCCTTTCTTTTCGAATACGAACAGGATAGAAATAACTAAGAAAACGTTGAAAAACAGATATTGAAGGCAAGTAGCTTTGAATTACTTCTTAGCAATAATAACGAAAGCTTTGCAACAAACAGTGGTATGAGAAATTAATCTTCGCCGCGGCGCATTCTTCTTTTTCTGAACAGTGGCACCTTGTTTTCATTGCCATTCAGCAGGCGGTTAATATTCTTGTAGTGTGTAAGCACTACAAGGAAGGCTGTGCCTATAGCAAACAGCCTGTAGCTAAGCTCAGGCATGTTGAAAATGAACAAAATAAGTAGTGGAAAAGCAATGCTGGCCGAAATAGAACTCAAGGATACATACCTGGTAAGGAACAACATCAGGAAAAATACCAGTACCAGGCTTACCGCAACCAATGGCTGAATAGAGAGGATCATACCAAAAAGGGTTGCGATACCCTTACCACCACGAAAATCGGCCCAAATCGGGAAAATATGCCCTATAACAGCCGCAAGACCAAGGAATATCTCCAAATTCATAAAAGGTTCACCCGACCATGATAATGAAGAAAATAGCGCCAGTTTTACCGCTAAAAAACCCTTAAGCATATCACCCAACATAACCAGGGAACCTGCTTTGGAACCTAAAATGCGAAAAGTATTTGTTGCACCAGCATTGCCACTGCCATGCTCACGAATATCTATGCCATAAACCCTTTTACTTACCCAAACTGCTGTAGGAATAGAGCCTAATAAATAGGCTAAAATAATAAGGATCGCTATACCCATTCTCTTAATTAATATTTCGGAAGTGTCAAATTTAAATAAACTGCATCGTAAATCCTAATTATGGTATAGCAAAATAATATATTGCATAGAACATAATATTCCACCTTTTTACTTAGTAAATAAAATCGACATCCAATTATTTTGCGTAGTTGTTTTCTCTTCTTTAAAGCCTGCAGCTGTGGCTGACTGTAGTATTATCTCTTTATCTTCCGCCAATAGTCCGCTCATTAGTAGGTATCCTTCGGTGTTTAAAAGCTGAAAAAGCTGCTCCATATACTGCAGCAAAATATGCCTGTTAATGTTAGCCAATATAATGTCAAACGGCTCATCCCCAACCATCTCCAGAGAACTTTGCTTTACTGATACGTTAGTGCACTCGTTTTTTATGGCATTTTCAACAGCATTTTCAAAAGACCACTCATCATTATCAATTGCCAGCACAGCAGAAGCGCCAAGCATTTCTGCCAGTATAGCTAAAATGCCTGTGCCGGTACCAAAGTCTAATACCCTTGCATTTTTAAATGGTAGCTCTTGCATTTGCATCATCATCAGCTGTGTAGTAGCATGATGCCCGGTACCAAAAGACATTTTAGGTGTTATCACTATTTCATAGTGTGTTTCAACTTGCATTTCATGAAAATCGGCACGTACGGTGCAAAAACCATCCACTATTACCGGTTGAAAATTTTCCTCCCACACGGCATTCCAGTTTTGCTTGGGAATCACCTGGTTCTTATAACTCAAATTATATTCCTCAAGCACCGCTTCTGCATCTTTACTGTAACTCTCTTCTGCTATATAAGCAATCAGGAATTGTTCATTTTCCTCAAAGCCTTCATACCCTAATTCACTCAATCGTGCTATCAGCAATTCCCGCAATTCACTCTCTCCCACTTCGATTATTGTTTGTATATGTTGCATAAACTAAAATATGAAAGGTTGTACCGGAGTACAACCTTTCAGAATATCAAATTAATTATTGACTACTTATTTATTAACGCGGCTACCAGGATTACCCATTTCTGATTCTGAATCACCAGGCTCATCATCACCGGTATTTTCAGAGTTCAGGTTCTTAGATTGTTCATCCATTGTTCCAGGCTTAGCACTGTTGTACAGTACGCGGCGTGTAGGCACGTCAGTTACAATTCTGAATTCTGTACGACGGTTCAGCTGACGACCTTCAGGGTTGTCCTTCTTACCAATTTTGTTAGGAGCGGCAGGCATCTTATCACCAAAACCCTTTGCTTCCATACGGTTTCTTTCTACGCCGTTCTTTTCAAGGTAGTTTACAACTGACTGAGCGCGACGCTTAGAAAGTTCCTGGTTGTATTTTTCTGTACCCTTAGAGTCAGTGAAAGAGTAAATTTCAACGGTCAGTGAAGGGTTATCTTTCATGAACTGAACTACAGAATCAAGAGAAGCAGCAGATTCAGGACGAAGTTCAGCTTTGTCAAAGTCGTAGAAGATATTGCTTACACTGAAGCCATGAACGATGCTATCAAGATAGATGGTTACAGAAACTGTATCATCCGGATCTGAGCGCTTAACATCCATTGTGCTAACTGAAGCACGGGTAGATGAGAAGCCTTGTTTGTCGCCGGTAAGTACATATGCATGACCACGGCTCATACTGAATGCGAAAGTACCATCTTCTGAGTTGTAAGTCTTCATATCACCCGACTGATCAACCATTTTAACTACAGACTGACCTTCAGGCTGTTGAGATTTTCTGTTCAGTACTTTACCCATCACCATTAATCTTGGTTCGTATTGTACACGCCAGATATCATCGCAACATGTTGGGTTCTTCAATGCTATTGCACCTATACGGTTAGATACCAGGTAAGCATCAGGCTTGCCATATGGATCTCTGATATAGTAAAGTTCATCAGCAGAAGTGTTAATTGGATAACCCAGGTTCTGAACATTTCTATAGCGGGAAGGACCACCTTCTGCAGAATAGATATCAAAACCACCCATTGTTTTCAGACCATTAGATGAGAAATACAATGTATTGATGCGGCCATCGTAATATGGAGTGATTTCATCATGTTCTGTATTGATCTGCTTACCTGCATTTTGAGGACGACGGTAAGAACCATTACGAGGATCTATGATTGAATACCAGATATCGTAACCACCACGGCCTTGCAGCTTGCGGTTAGAAGAGAAGAACAACACTTCTTTTTTACCAACCTTAGCAACACATGGCTGAGTGCTTGAAGAATTATCATCGTTGATGCCACCCTCTAATTCTGAAGGTTCGCTCCAACGGCTGCCTTCAAATTTAGATACGTATATTTTACACATCACTTTCATTGAGTCGCCTTCAGCGCAACGAGTAAAATAGAAGCGGTCACCACCAGGGCTAAAGCTACCATTACCAACGTGTACATTGCTCTTATTGAAGTCACCATCATTAAAGTGAATAGCCCACTGGAATGAATCTACATAACCAGGCTGCTTGCGGGATACCATGAAACGAGACATGTATTCATCGCGCTTTCTCTTGTCAACTTCTACCACGCTATTCTGGCGCATTGTAGAGAACAAAAGTGCAGTATCGCCTAACGGATATGGAGAAAGTTCTGTATAAGCACTGTTTACATTAGGACCAGCATTGAATACTGTCACAGGCATAGGATCTTTTACAGAAGCCATAGCCATGTTACAACCATCTATCTGGAGCTGTGCAAACTTTTTCAGCTTTTTATATGTCTTTGGATTGTCTGCCATGAACTTTTGAAACTCCCTGATAGAAGCTTCATATTCACCTTGCATTTTCAGCATCATCGCTTCCTTAAAGATAGCTTCAGGATACAGCTTGGAAGCCAGATCATACGCTTCTCTGTAATAATGCGCTGCGGGCACATAATCTCTTGTATACCAGTAGCATTCAGCCAGCTGATATGTAAGATATGGATTGCGTTCCTGTTCCTGCTTCAACTGCTGGTAGTAATCAATCGCATTAAAGTAGCTACCCGCGCGGAAAAGGTTATCAGCCCAGCGAAGCTTCTTGTAGTAAGGTAGTTTTGCTACCGGATCGTTTGCCTTATTTCTGTACTTAGCCTTTTGCGACGATTGGGCATTTGCATCATATTGAATAGTAACGAGAATCGTTGCCAAAAAAAGGAGCAGCCAATTTTTTCTCATGTGCGTGAGCGTTGTTAATGGATATAAAAGTATTAATTGGTTTAAATAAAAGAAAGAGCAAACAATATTTTTTTTGCCTTTTCTACACTATATTATTAAAAGCGTGAGCATGGATATACCAGGCGGTGCGCAAAATCAAGCGGATTAGGCAGGATGTAGCGCAGAGAAACTTCAAATCCACCGTTGCCATTTGTAGCAGCGTTCAGATCTGACACATTGTAGTCATAGCTCAGGCCCAAACGCCAGCTTTTCCATTCGCCACCTACAGTCACCATTACAGCATCACCTGTACGGTACCATACACCTGCAAATACTGCACTTGCAAAAGAGCGGATTTCAGGGTTGCCTACTATATAGTGAAATTCATTACCTGCAATAATTTCGTTAGCAGTGTTTTGGCTCTGATATAATACACCGGGACGTAAGCTGAATTTCTCACTTACATACCAGATAGCACCTGCCTGTGCTGTGTAACGCATACCCAGGCCACTTGCTGCCTGGCTGTTTTGTTCTTTTGCAAAACCATCAGCAGGCTGATTCAGGTTGTTAGCACCAACACCCAGTTCATAACCGAAGTTCTGGCTTACACTCTGAGCCCAGCTAATACCTGCGTTAACAGTAAAATAATGCAGCCTGTTATTTAAATATTGCTGTTGAGCGCCTGAACCCGGAACAAAAGTGCCATTGAGGAACTCATCGCCGAAATATAGTTTAGACAGGTCTATGCTCTTTTCAGAGTAACCGCCCTGGAAGCCCACAGATAATGCTTTATCAACATTTTTACCGAAGAACTTATGATAAGCTACTGAAGCTAACGCGGTGAAATTGGTAAGGTTACCGTCACCTGCTTTATCCTGGTACACTTGTATACCACCGGCCAGATAGTCATCTATACTCAGGTCATGCACCAATGGGGCGTCGATAGATGCGCCATAAGTAACGTAGGGTATGGTAACACTTTGCCATTGGTTACGATAGATTGCTGCAGCGCGCATCTGGCCGTCAAAATTGCCTGTGAAGGCAGGATTTATAACCAGTGGCACAGCATTGAACTGTGTAAAGTGAATATCCTGCGCTTGCACGCTTTGCGCAGTAAGTGCAAGGGCTGCTATTAAACTTGCACGGCTAATGATATTTTTCCTGATCATGATATACGTACCTTATAAATTTTCTTAAAAGTTTAGTCGATTTCTTTGCTTTTGGTCTTGTTTATTAACTCTCAATACATTTCACTGGTGTACTACGATACACTCCCAACGGTTGAAAATACGGAAATATTTCAAAGTTGCAATGCCTCTCTTAAGAATTTTTAAACCCAACCGGCAGCCATACGTTGGTCATATCCATTTTCCCTATCGAATGGCTGCAAAATACTCTTATCTTTTTATTAACCAAAACTATTATCTTTTTTCCAGGGCATGCCCGGACATTAACTGCTCGCTAAGTAAGACAGGCCTGCATTATTAAAAGGTTTGCTTCTGCACGAAAAACAATTTATTTTATACATAATGCAGTGATAATAGAATTTTATTTTATAAGAAAGCTATTCTGTAAATTGTAACTTTGCAAACTCGCTTTTGCCACACATGGCTGATACTAAGAAGAAAACAAAAAAGACATCTCCGCCCAAGGTAGCTGCTGTAGCTCCAATTACTGTTGACCGTAACCGCCAGGTAAGGCTTGGCCTTGGTATTATATTCCTCTTGTTAGGGGTATTTACCTGCTTTGCCATTGTCAGTTACTTTTTCTCCTGGCAGGTGGACCAGGATAAGGTATTTGGCGCAGGCATGGGCCAATTTATATTCCACGACCATACACCGGTTGCTAACTGGGGCGGCCGGCTGGGTGCAGCCTTATCTCACCTGCTGGTTTACAAAGGTGTAGGCGTGGCAGCGCTCGCGATAGGGCTCTGGATTACATCTATCGGGTTAACGCTCATCTACGGCAAACGCCTGATCGTAGCGCTTAGATATATGCGCTGGCTATCCATATTGTTATTAATAGCAGCGCCGGTAATGGCTTATGTACGTCCCCACTCTGCTTTTCCGTATGGTGGTGCATGGGGCAATGAAGCCATCGAGTACCTCAATGGTTTTGCTGGCCAAATGGGCGCAGGGCTGGTATTGCTTGCCGTGGTCTGCTTCTTTGTATTTGTTGTTTTCGCCCTTGACATACGTCCCTTCTTAAAACGAATGAAACGCAAGGCCGCTACTGTAGCTGCAGCAATAACGCCAACTCCTGCAATAGCTGAAGAGACTCCGGTTACAGAGCCTGTAAAGGCACCTATCGCAGCCATAGCAGATGAACCGCCTGCAAAAGACTGGAACATGACGATGAACGAACGACAGGCCAAGACCGTAAATGACATCTACGCCGCACCGAAAAGTGCTACGGAACCAATAGCAGAACAGGAAGTAATAGAGGAAGAGCCAGAAGATGAAGACTATTATGAAGAAGATGAAGAGATAATAGAAGAACCTGAAAATGAAATAACATTACCTGTAACACCTGCAAAAGCCCAGGAAGCGGATAAGGAACTTTCATTTGAAGTAATAACGCAAACAGAAGAAAAACCTGCTGCCATAAAACATGGCGATCATATAAGTATAGAAAGCAGTGAACCTTATGCTCCTGAACTTGATTTGCCTGACTATAAGTTCCCTACTCTCAACCTTCTGGATGACAGGGCTACTGAGGCCATTTCACTTGATAAAGAAGAACTGGAAAAGAATAAAAACCAGATCATACAAACGCTACGCAGCTTTGGCATTGAGATACAGCGCATCAGTGCTACAGTGGGTCCGACTGTAACTTTGTATGAAATAGTTCCGGCAGAAGGCGTGCGCATCTCTAAGATCCGCAACCTGGAAGATGACATAGCCCTTAACCTTGCGGCGCTTGGCATACGTATCATAGCGCCTATACCCGGCCGTGGCACCATAGGCATAGAAGTACCTAATGCGCATAAACAACTGGTGCCTATGCGCGCACTCATCTCTAGCGACAAGTTCGTAAACAATAAGATGAGCCTGCCAATAGCGCTGGGTAAAAAAATAGACAACGAAAACTACATAGTGGACCTTGCCACCATGCCTCACCTGCTGATGGCAGGTGCTACAGGTCAGGGTAAGTCTGTAGGTATCAACGCCATACTTGTTTCACTGCTATACAAAAAACATCCATCGCAGCTAAAGTTTGTAATGGTGGACCCTAAGAAGGTGGAGCTGTCCATTTATCGCACTATTGAAAAACATTTCCTTGCAAAGCTGCCTAATGAGGAAGAAGCTATTATCACAGACACTAAAAA
>JBQCEX010000171.1:0-21284 GCA_051959855.1 Flavipsychrobacter sp.
CATATTCTGTGCTGCTATCCAGGCACTACTCCAGGCATTTTGAAAATTGTAACCACCGGTAATACCGTCAACATCCATTATCTCCCCTGCAAAATATAAGCCTGGTACTTTACGACTTTCCATCGTTTGCGGATCTATCTCTGACAATGTGATCCCTCCGCAGGTGACAAACTCCTCTTTAAAGGTTGTTTTGCCCTTTACCTGGTAAACATCCCTTATCAAGTGTTCTATCAGTTTATTCTGAGCAGCGGCTGGTAGGTCTCCCCAGCGTACTTCATTCTTTATCCCACTTTGCTGCAATAGATATTCCCACAAACGCCTGGGTAATGAGAAAGGATTTTTATTTTGCAACTGCTGCTTACCGTGTTCTTTTCTGAGCTGTAAAAGAGTTTCTCTTAGTTCGGCTTCCTGTACATCGCCCAGCCAGTTTACCTGGATCTGAAATTCATAGTTGCGCTGTTGCAGTTCGCGTGCGGCCCAAGCGGAGGTGCGAAGAATAGCAGGGCCACTTAAGCCCCAATGTGTAATAAGAACAGGCCCCTGCTCAACTATTTTAGTTCCCGTTATCTTAATTGTTGCGTCTTCCACAACAACTCCCATTAGTTCTGTGATGGGATGCCTAGGAATATTGAAGGTGAACAACGAAGGAGCCGGAGGCTGAATAGTATGCCCAAGCGCTTCTATCCATCTGTATTGTTCTGCTTTAGAAAATCCCCCAACGGCTATCAGTACACGATCAGCTGTTACAGACGGTGCATCGCTAAAATGAATAATAAATTGCGAGCCCGCTTGCTCAATTCGCTCAACAGAGCGATGATAAAGCAGTTGTACATTATTGTGCATCATTTCCTGCCAAAGGCAATCAATGATAGTTTGCGAACTATCAGTAACAGGGAACATGCGGCCATCTTCTTCGGTTTTCAACTTGACGCCATGTTTAGAAAACCAATTGATTGTATCCTGCGGACTAAACCGATACAGTGATTTTTTCAATAACTGTTTGCCTCTCGGATAGCGATTTACCAGCTCAGGAATATCAAAACATGCGTGTGTAACATTGCAGCGTCCCCCTCCGGATACTTTTACTTTCTGTAATACCTTGCCTGTTTTCTCAAGCACCGTTACCTGCCTGCCTTCTTTATATGGGATGTTAGCTGCAGCAAAACAACCTGCCGCACCGGCACCGATGATAGCTATATGCATTAACTAGGCTTGAATATTTTCATTGGCAGCAGATTTTACCTGTGCCTCTACTACTGCTATTGATACCATATTTACGATCTGGCGTACAGAGCTACCTAACTGCAATACATGCACCGGCTTGCGCAGCCCTATTAATACAGGCCCTACAGCCTCTGCCCCACCCACTTCCTGCAATAAATGGTAGGCTATATTGCCTGCTGCGAGATTTGGAAATATGAGCACGTTTGGGGATTCATTTACAAGATCAGAAAATGGATAGTTTTCCCTTAACAAATCCTTATTGAAGGCTACCCCCGCCTGCATTTCACCGTCTATCACCAGCTCCGGGTGTGTCTCTTTTATCTTGGCAACGGCATTGCGCACTAATACTGCCTCAGGCGAGGCGCTGCTGCCAAAATTGGAATAAGACAACATAGCTATGCGCGGCTTAATATTAAAATGCTCTACCGTGCGTGCAGTAAGTAATGTAATGTCCACCAGCTCATCTTCTGTAGGATTGAAATTGACCGTGGTATCAGCAAAAAAGAGCGGTCCCTTTTTAGTAAGCATTATGTAAAGGCCGGCTACTTTTTTTGCACCTTGTTCCATACCAATTATTTCCAAGGCAGGACGCAGTGTGTTGGGGTATTGGCGGGTTAGCCCGGAGATCAGCGCATCAGCTTCACCTGTTTCTACCATCATACAACCGAAATAAGGCCTTTCACGCATTGTTTTGCGTGCCTCATATAAGTTGTAGCCTCTGCGTTTGCGCTTTTCAAAAAATTTATCGCCGTATTCAGTCCTTTTTTTCTCTGCTGCTTCACTCAACGGGTCGATAATCGTTACATCACATAGCTGCAGACCATTTTCCTTTATCAGAGCGTTTATTTTTTTCTCGTCGCCCAGCAATATAGGAATAGCAATACCTTCATCCTTTACTATCTGTGCTGCCTTCAGCACTTTAAGATTTTCGGCTTCAGCAAATACTACTCTCTTCGGACTTTGTTTTGCTTTGTTCACAACGAAACGCATGAGGTTATCATCAGAACCCAGGCGATGATATAGCTCCGTTTCATAAGCTTCCCAGTCTGTTATTGGTTTTCTTGCCACACCGTTTTCCATTGCAGCCTTAGCCACAGCAGGTGCCACCGTCACTAACAAACGGGGGTCTATAGGCTTTGGTATTATATAAGTCGGCCCGAAGAAAAGACTGGTTTCATTGTACGCCACATTTACCATATCAGGCACCGGTTCCTTGGCTAATGTTGCCAATGCTTTTACTGCGGCCAGTTTCATAGCCTCATTTATGGCGGTAGCACGAACATCTAGTGCACCACGAAAAATGTAGGGAAAGCCCAGCACATTATTTACCTGATTAGGATAATCGCTACGGCCGGTAGCCATTATGACATCCGGGCGGGCTTCGACAGCATCTTCGTAAGAGATTTCAGGGTTCGGATTAGCAAGGGCAAACACTATGGGTTTATCGGCCATAGCTTTTACCATTTCTTTTGACACAATCCCCCCCTTTGACAGGCCAATAAATACATCCGCATTTTTCATTTCTTCCTCAAGACTCACTATTGGCGAATCCTGTGCGAACTGTTGTTTATATTCATCAAGATCTGTACGGCTTTTTGTTATCAGTCCCTTACTGTCAAACATGTAGATGTTCTCTACTCTGGCACCCAGTGCTATATAAATTTTACAGCAGCTGATGGCCGATGCCCCGGCACCACTTACTACAAACTTCACGTCGGCAATATTTTTACCCACCAGCTCCAGTGCATTTAGCAAAGCTGCACCAGAAATAATAGCTGTGCCATGCTGGTCGTCGTGCATGATAGGAATATTCAGCTCTTCCTTCAGCCGTTTTTCTATTTCAAAGCATTCAGGAGCTTTTATATCCTCGAGATTGATACCACCAAATGTGGGCTCCAGTGCTTTTACAACCGTTACAAATTCATCAATTTCCCTTGCCTTTAATTCTATGTCAAACACGTCAATATCAGCAAATATTTTAAAAAGCAGGCCTTTGCCCTCCATAACAGGCTTTGATGCTTCGGGCCCTATGTCACCCAGCCCCAACACAGCCGTACCATTGCTTATGACAGCCACCAGGTTTCCCTTAGCTGTATACCTGTAAACATCCTCAGGATGCGCATGTATTTCCATACATGGTTCTGCCACACCAGGTGAGTAAGCTAACGCAAGATCTCTTTGGGTTTTAGTCTCTTTGGTAGGTATAACTTCTATCTTTCCCGGCCTTCCCTTCTCATGATATTCCAGCGCGTCTTCCTTCCTTATTAACTGTGCCATTTTTGTGTTTTTCGGTGAACTAAGTTACAAAGAGTGCCGGCATAAAATGACATATAAAAACTCGTTGAAATACTTTGGCACGAATTTTCGTGTAGATTTTGTATAAATCAATCGCTTATGAACGCACTCAATGACCATTACCTGGTGCCTGACCAACAGGAAGGCATCGAAAAAAACTTGCAAAGCTATATTACTGCCTTAACGGTGGAGGATGCAGAGGATATGTTTGTTGAGGCGAAAAACAAGATGCTGGACATTAATAACTGGAAAAAAGAAAATTCCTATTTCAAAGATTTTGTACTTAAAGATGCTCATGGCAAAGAAGTACACCGACCTGCACGTAAAGGGGATTTCATACACATAGCCAATGCGGCGGGAGACAGTTGGGTACATGTAGATGCCATAGAATATGACGATTACCCCGACATTAACACCGAAGCAATTGCCTTGAGAGTTCATCCATGCTCAGCTCCTGACCTGCATGTAAATGAGGAGCCGTATTTAATAAATAATGCAGTAAGCAGCACCATGGTTATCGAGCGTTTAGACAGGCGGCTTACAGCTCTTTATCATGGCAGAAATGAAACAATTGGCGGTACCGCTAACCAGGCCGATGAGGCTTGGCAGCAGCTCATTTATAATTTTTTGTTATTTGATGAGGAATAACAATTAGCAACATAGCATTATTTTTATTATACTTGCTCCCGAATTAGGATCAGTATCACCGAAAACATTACTTACTGCTCCAGGGATAAGCAAAGAAAATCAATGCGTTATTACTTTTTTAATACTCCAAGCAAGGAGTATTCACGACCGTTCCGGCAGTTTGCTATAAAACAAAACATAGGTATCTCCAATATATTGGCCTATACAACCATAGCCACCTGCGTGCTCATTTTTATTTGTAAGCTTTTTTTTGACTTTGGCCTGATAGTTAACAATCCCAGGGAATATAGAGATGTGCTGATATTCCTGCTAACGGGTTCTACTATATATCTGATAGCAGGTTTCATTATTAAAAGAACAAACATCAAAAGACGCCTAAAGGCCTATTGGATCGCCACTTCTTACTATGCAGTGGTTATTATAGGTGGATTTACCTGGCTTACTTTCATAGCGCAGCATAATCCGGGCAATACGATGACCATGTTTATGGCAGGGTTATTTGGCGTAGGTGTACTTTGGATCTTTGATTTTTGGGGTACCCTAATTATTTCTATCCTCACCTTTAGTATATTTTCTATTAGTCTTAATGCCTTTCAAACCAACAGGATGGTGTTATGGGAAAACTATATTGTTTCCTTTGTAGTAATCATGCTTTTCTTTATCATATCCAGGATACTGTATTCTTCACACTTCAGGTATTTTATACAGTTGCGCACAACAGAAGAAAAGAGTAAAGAAATTCAAAAGATGAGCCGCGCGCAGACTGAAATACTGGATATGGTGGCACATGATCTGCGTAGCCCACTGAATAGTATAGCTGCGTTGATCGAACTTATTAAACATCCAACCTCTACCGAGGCGGAGAAAAAAGAGTATTACGATCTTATTCTGGCATCGTGTAAGAATTCTGATACTATTATTCAGGATCTTATTGATACGGCAAAAAAGAGGGACAATAAATCGTTGCCTGTAGAAGGTATATCGCTAAACAGCTTTCTGTCATCTATCCGCGATCAGTGGATACATCGCATGCCGGCGAATAAACGATTAGTTTACAGCGGTCCGCAGGAAAATATTATTGCTCCTATCAACCAACAAAAAATGCAGCGAGTTATTGACAACCTCATTAATAATGCAATAAAGTTCACTCCTCCTGATGGCATTATAGAGATGGCATTACAGCCCCACAATGACAATGTGAGAATATCCATTAAAGACAACGGAATAGGCATTCCGAAAGATCTTCATCCGTATCTTTTTGATCGTTTTTCGAAAGCTGGCAGAACAGGATTAGACGGAGAAAAATCATACGGCCTTGGTTTAAGCATTTGCCAACAGATAGTAGAACAACATGGCGGCAGCATATCGGTTGACAGCAGGGAAGCACAAGGGACAACTTTCAATATTGACATACCCCAAAACAATAACCAATAGTTTAAAATAAAATACATTATTCTAATCGTTTATTATATTTACATAAACGATGGTCTATGTCATACCGCTACTTAAGGTTTGTGCTTATTGCTCTTTTGTTTTCTAATTTATCATTTGCACAATCTGCAGCTGACTATGCCATACAACTTACTGCAACTATCCAGGAAAGCCCGACTCAAATTACTTTGTCATGGTCACCTATACCAGGCGCCAGCTCTTATGCCATAAGTAAAAAAACGAAGGCTGCCGGCACGTGGACTTTTTTGAAAAGTGTACCTGCTACTGATAGCAGTTACACTGATACAAAAGTGGTTGCTGATTCGGCGTTTGAATATAGTGTAGAGGCTACTGGACCTACTGATGCAACAGGCTATATATACGCAGGCATAAAGGCTCCTGCAATGCATAACAAAGGTTTATTAGAATTACTTGTTGACAGCACATTTACGGACTCATGCTCGACGCTTATTGCACAATTGATGCAGGATATGAGTGGGGATGGCTGGCTAATAAAAAGGCATGATGTATCCAGAACACTAAGCGATACTGATGTAAAAGCAATACTTATCAAGGATGCATCAGCAACTACTATTAACGCAGTGCTGCTGTTAGGCCATATTGCCGTTCCTTATAGTGGTGATCTGAATCCCGATGGTCACCCTAACCACCTTGGTGCCTGGCCGGCCGATATATTTTACGGTAACTTCTCAAGAGTATGGACAGATAGTATTGTTAACGACACTTCCGCAGGCTATGCCGCAAACAGGAATAGACTAAACGATGGCAAATGGGACTTTACGTTGGTTCCTGCGGCAACCAAATTGGAGTTGAGCCGCATAGATTTTTATAACATGCCTGCCTTTGGTAAAACCGAGGTGCAATTAATGAGATCCTATCTCATGCGAGACCATATCTATAAAATGGATTCTCTGGCGATGTCTCACCGCTCACTTATAGATGACAATTTTGGTGGGTTCAGTGGCGAGGCATTTGCTGCCAATGGATGGCGCAATTTCCCTGTACTGGTTGGGAAAAATAATATTCAGCAAATTGATTTTATCAGTTCGTTGAATGACTCCACTTATCAGTGGGCCTATGGCTGTGGTGGTGGCACATTTACAAGTGCAAGCGGCATTGGGAGCACATCTGATTTTACGACCAATCACGTAAATGGAATTTTCACCATGCTTTTTGGCAGCTACTTTGGTGACTGGAATGTTCAAGACAACTTTCTTCGCGCTCCACTTTGCGCTGATATCCCAGCCCTCACTTCCTGCTGGGCCGGCAGGCCAAACTGGTTCTTTCACCATATGGCGCTCGGCGAGAATATTGGATATGCTACCCGCCTTACCCAAGACAATAGCGGCCTGTACAGCCCCACAGGTTATGGCGCTGAATTTGTTCATATAGCACTTATGGGAGACCTCACGCTTCGTACGGACTATATAAAACCCGTAAGCAATATTGCAATAACTGCCCCTACAAACGGTGGCGCGCATATTACCTGGCATAATTCACCGGATACTGCTGTAGAGGGTTATTATGTTTACAGGGCTGACAGCCTCTATGGTTTCTATCAGCGAATTTCTAATGAACTTAATGACACTTCTTATTATGATACCGCTGGTGGTAATATTGGCTTGAAATATTATATGGTACGACCAGTAAAATTACAAACTACGCCATCCGGCAGCTACTACAACCTGGGAATCGGCTTAACAGATACCTTTACTGTTAGCTATCCTACCCATAGCACAGCTACCGCCAACATTACACTACAGGATAATGACGTGATAATATATCCAAATCCTGCATCTAAAACTTTGTATGTTCAGTTGACGAGCAAAACAAATGATGATGCAACGTTGTCTATAACTGATATAAGCGGGAGAAAACTGATCTGTAATAACTATACCCTGAAGCAAGGTAAGAATCAACTGGCAGTTGCCATTAATAAGCTGGCAGCAGGAACTTATTTACTAACAATAAAAAGCCAGGCAGGCATGCAAACAGCAAAATGGATAAAACAAAACTAATTATCGCTTTTGCCTGGAGTATTGCCGGATCTTAGCATATTTTACATAAGTATAGAATGCAGAATTACGGCATATCAGGTAGCCGTAATAACCGTCCAGGAAACCTTTTCGTAAAATAAAGTCTAAGAAAAATTCACATTTTGGAGCAAACCATAATTTAAGCAATGGAACTTTCTTGCCCTTTTCTACGTCAATTTGCGCCTTAATTTCAGAGTAATGCTCTATCTTCCTTATATGATCTGATATAGTGGCGTAACTGTAGTGCAGCAGATCGCCTGTTAAATGACCAATAGTAGCGTGTTTATCAAAAAGGTGCCACTCCTCGTGTACTTTATCAGCGCTCATTATGCCTTTTGTCCGGTTCCATAATCGAATTTTGGGTTGAGGATACCAGCCGCAATGTTTTATCCATTTTCCACAATAATTGGTAAGGATATTTACTTTATAAGCATCGTATTTCGGATCCTGTTTTACTTCCAATATGCTATTTTCCAGCTCAGGTGATATCGCTTCATCAGCGTCTATAGATAAGATCCAATTGTAAGTAGCCTGGTTTTGGGCAAAGTCCTTTTGCTCGCCATAGCCGTCAAATTTGTAGGAGATAACCTTTGCATTAAGACCCGCAGCTATTACAGCTGTATTATCTGTAGAGTAACTATCAACCACTATCACCTCATCTGCAACACGCTGCAACGATTCTATACATCGTGCTATATTTAGCTCCTCATTGTATGTAATTATTACTGCGCTAACTTGAATCATACAGGCCTATTCGATATTTACAAAAGCCTCAGGGCCATTGGTTTACTTAATATTAACGGAATCTCAAAGTTATTATTTTCCCGCAAGTGCCTGAAATATTATTACATATACAATAATTGTTCCCATCTTTGATAAAAAAAGAAAAGTGCGGCTTCATTGGCTATTACCCACTATAAAGGGAATACCGGTATTGATGTACCACAGAGTTTGGCCCGAAGTAAACGACGGCTTGACGATCACTCCTGAAAAGTTAAGAGAACAATGGCTATACCTTAAACAAGCAGGCTATAATACATTGTCTATGCAGGAATTCATTAACATTATTGAACATAAGCTACCCTATCCCCCAAAATCGCTGCTACTTACATTCGACGATGGCTATAAAAATAACCTTGATTATGTGTATCCATTACTTAAAGAGCTGAATTGGCAGGCTACATTTTTCATTATTGCTTCAACTGTTTATGAAAATGCAGAGGAAGATGCAGTAAGCCGGAAAATGACACTGGATGAATTAAGAATGCTCGATTCGGCTGTAGTACAACTGGGCTTGCACGGCTATCACCATGAACATTTCTCTGCTTTAAGTAATGATGAGATAAAAAATGTTATCACATCATCAATAAGGGTATTTGAAAAAAATCAGCTTTCTTTTTTTAAGGTATTAGCATATCCATATGGTGATCGTCCAAAAAACAAAAAACAATTTGATGAATTGAAAGCCTGGATGGATGCTATTGGGATCAAAGCAGCCTTTCGTATAGGCAATAAGGTTGCTCAGCTGCCTGTAAAAGATATTTTCGAAATTAAACGAATTGATATAAAAGGTACAGACACAATGGAAGACTTTAAAATAAAACTGAAGAAAGGCAAACTAAAGCCATTCTAATATAGTTTCAGGGTGTGCATTACTCTATCTATGTATGCTAAACTTGAGCGTTCCGCAGCTTTATCGTATACAAATGAAAATTGAATTTCATGTCCATCATGATGTATAAAATAGATAATACACCTGTTAAGACCTGCGGGATATATATGTGATTCAAAGTGCAGGAGCACTGCTTCTGAAGGATAGTATTTAGATTTATTACAGGAAAGCAATCTTAAAGTTGAGTCCCCTTGATATTCTTTTAGCCTTTGTTCTAAATCCTCCTTGCTGCAGTCAATATAACTAGCACTATTAGTGAACAGTCCTTCCTTTGCCGTCACCATAAAAACAATGCCCGAATAATTATCGTAATAAACAGTTTCATGCTCGGCAGTAGCGGCACTATCTTTCCATTGCACTAAACTATCACTAAGTTTCAGCTGATATTTAAGCTCAGTGTTATCAACTGTATATTGCGCTTTACATGAAAATGTAAAGGCCAGCAAACAAGACAATAAAGCTATTAACCTATTCATGGAGACTATAATGCTTATGCCGCACAAAGCTATATACTTACTGCAGCTGTATAACTGATTTATAAATAGTTTTTGCTGATATGGATCACCAAAATGTTGATGATAAGCCGTTTTAACTAACTATTTTCCGCTTTGGTCGTGATGTGCTTACTCGCGAACTTTTCGTCCCTTTAATTTTGTTGCAGAAAATAGGGAGAATGAGATGGCTATTAGATATTCTGTAGACGTTAGCGGTCGTGAATTTATTATTGAAAAATACAGTGACGAAAGCGGGAATGTAAAATATTATGTCAAATCCTTCAATGGTGTCAAGAGTGAGAATTTTTTCATGGAGCGAAACCTGGCAGACAATGCCTGGCATATTACATCTGATTATTTGGTGTCAAAGGGTATTCAGAATATAGAGCGAGAATTGTCCCGGGCCATCGCTCATTTTCGTGCTACGCTGGAAAACTGATATTTATTTTTTGTGTTTTGCAGACCGCCCTCTCCAGGGTGGTTTTTGTTTTATGGCTAAAATCATTCCATCTTTAACAAAATCCCCGTTGTTTAGCGGTAAACAAAGTCCAATACAATACATACATTTACATCGTAACAATGCACAATCAAGACTTTAACAAGACGCACCAGAGAGTAACCTATGCATTATAAATGCAACCTATCACTATGAAAGATGAGAGAGGATAACTGAAAAGGTTATCCTTTCTGCTTTTATAACGCAATAACTTCGAACGAGTCTATTGATAAAGAAAGCCGCCTCTTAAAGAGGCGGCTTATATCATTAACGGCAAGCGGTTATTACGCGTTTACTTTACCTTTTGTTTTTGCTATTACTTCTTCTTCGATGTTGCGTGGAGCAGGAGCATAGTGGCTGAATTCCATAGCTGAAGTAGCACGGCCTGAAGACAGTGAACGGAGCTGTGTAACATAACCGAACATTTCACTCAGCGGCACTTTAGCACGGATGATCTGTGCATTGTGTTTGCTGTCCATACCTTCCAGCATAGCGCGACGACGGTTAAGGTCACCTGTAACATCACCCATGTACTGATCCGGTGTGGTAACTTCTACCTTCATGATAGGTTCCAGCAGGATCGGCTTAGCCTTGCGCCCAGCTTCACGGAAACCAGATTTAGCACAAAGTTCGAAAGACATAGAGTCAGAGTCCACCTGATGGAAAGAACCGTCAAATACGCGGATCTTCAGGTTATCAACAGGGAAGCCTGCCAGCACACCTGTGCTCATTGATACTTCAAAACCTTTCTGTATAGCAGGGATGAATTCCTTTGGAATCGATCCACCGAATATTTCGTTTACGAACTGGTAGTTGCCTTTGCCTTCTTTCAGGAATTCTTCATCAGCAGGACCTATCTCGAACTGAATATCAGCGAACTTACCACGACCACCGGTCTGTTTCTTGTATATTTCGCGGTGTTCTACCTTCAGTGTGAATGCTTCTTTGTAAGCAACCTGAGGAGCACCCTGGTTTACTTCCACTTTAAACTCGCGACGCATACGGTCAACGATAATTTCAAGGTGCAGTTCACCCATACCGCTTAATACTGTCTGGCCGGTATCTTCGTCAGTTTTAACACGCAGTGTAGGATCTTCTTCCAACAACTTAGCAATAGCCATACCCATCTTATCAACGTCTGCCTGAGTCTTAGGCTCAACAGCGATATGGATCACCGGTTCAGGGATGAACATGTTTTCCAGAACTATAGGATGTTTTTCATCGCACAGGGTATCACCGGTTTTGATGTCTTTGAAACCTACAGCCGCACCGATATCACCAGCTTCGATGAAATCGATAGGGTTCTGCTTGTTAGCGTGCATCTGCATGATACGGCTGATACGTTCGTTACGGCCGGTACGCATGTTCAGTACATAAGAACCAGAATCCAGATGACCGCTATATGCACGGAAGAACGCAAGACGACCAACGAAAGGATCGGTCATGATCTTGAAGGCCAATGCTGCGAATGGCTCCTTAGCATCAGGGTGGCGAGTTATTTCATCACCAGTTTCAGGGTCAGTACCTTTTATAGACTCAACATCCATAGGGCTAGGCAGGTAGCGGATCACCGCATCCAGCGCAGTCTGAACGCCTTTATTTTTATATGCAGAACCGCAAAGCATAGGAACGATACTCATATCGATAGTAGCCTTACGCACTGCCTCATGGATTTCATCTTCAGAGATAGAATTTGGATCTTCGAAGAATTTCTCCATCAGCTTATCATCATATTCAGCAACAGCTTCTACGAGCTGAGCACGCCATTCGTTAGCTTCGTCCACCATATCGGCAGGTATGTCGCCTTCAGTGTAAGTCATACCCTGAGTAGCGTCATCCCATATGATAGATTTCATACGGATCAGATCTACAACGCCCTTGAAGTTATCTTCAGCGCCGATTGGCAACTGCAGCGGTACTGACTTAGCACCCAGCATATCGCGCACCTGCTGTACCACCATCAGGAAGTCAGCACCAATACGGTCCATCTTGTTAACGAAACCAAGACGAGGAACACGGTAACGGTTTGCCTGGCGCCATACTGTGTCAGACTGAGGCTCAACACCGTCAACTGCAGAGAACAAAGCAACCAGACCATCCAGTACACGCATAGAACGCTCTACCTCGATGGTAAAATCCACGTGGCCCGGAGTATCAATAATATTGAATTTGTATTTTTTAGAATCCGGCAATGCTTTACCCTGTACGGTAGGGAAATTCCAGAAACAGGTAGTAGCTGCGGAAGTGATGGTAATACCACGTTCCTGCTCCTGAGCCATCCAGTCCATGGTAGCAGCACCTTCATGCACTTCACCGATCTTGTGGTTCACACCGGTATAATAAAGGATACGTTCTGTAGTAGTGGTTTTACCGGCATCAATGTGCGCTGCAATACCAAAGTTGCGCTGTAAGCGTAAGTCTGCCATTGTTATTATTTATAAAATTGATTTAAAACTTAAAATGAGGTGCAAAGGTAGTAAATAACTGTGAGATTTGGAAAATGTAAAATGTGAAATTTATATTAGACTTTGAGGATTGACCGCTATGCTAAAAAGCCTTTTCCAGCGAACAGGAGGCTAAAAATTGTTACTGAATATTTCAGCCGTTCAGACAGAAAGATATTAATAATATCCTAATGCCTGCATATATAAATGTATATTTATTTAATATCTGAACTAATAGTTTTTAACTTATCCTCAGTTAGTGGTTTGTTGATGAACATATAGACATACGGGTTTTCATTGGCTTTTTTACGATCTTCCTCATGTAGAGACGTAGTAAGCATCATGACGATACAATTTTTACGGAGCTCTTCGGGAAGGTTTTTATATTTTTCGAGGAATTCAAAGCCATTCATTTCGGGCATATTGATATCCAGGAATATTAACTGGGGAAGCTGATCTGGTTCATTAATATGCTCCGTAAGGTAGTTCATTGCATCAATTGCAGATTCCATGCTTAAAATCTCTTCGGCAAAAGAATTACGCTTCATGACCCTTTCAATAACGTAGCGATCGATATAGGTATCGTCAACGATCATTACTTTACAATATTTGCAATTTGATTCCATACCTAGCTAATTTGCGTGTTTAAATTGGGCAAGTTGATAATAAACTCTGAGCCCTGTGTTAGTTCTGAATGTAATTGAATCGTGCCACCAAGTTTCTCTACCGTTTCCTTCAGTATATATAAGCCGAGGCCTGAGCCTTTGGAAACCTTTGATACACGGTAGAATATCTCAAATATTTTGTCATGTTTTTCCTTGCTGATGCCGATACCATTGTCTTTTACACTGATAATAGCCTTTTCGGCATCAGTTGTAACAGATACATTGATGAATGAAGCTGGCTTTGCAGAGTCGCTATAGCGGATGGCATTAGATACCAGATTATTCAAAACAATGCCAATGCGGCCGCCGTCTGAATAGAAAGGAACCTGTTCATCGATAGCTACCGATATCTCCATCGTTCTATCGGTTGTCATGTACTTTAGCCGGCTGATAATATCGTCTACCATTGGAGCAAATTGAACCTGTTCAGTCCTCAGCTCCGTGCGTGAATTGCGAGAATAGTCAAGAATGTCCAGGATGAAGCCGTCCAGCTTATTGATACTATCTTTAATCAGCTTCAGGTCACCTTTCAGCAATTCATCAGTAGCATCAGCCTCTATCAATTCAACCATACCGATGATAGATGACAAAGGTGCTCTAAGATCATGAGAAACGCTGTAGACAAACCTGTCGAGCTCATTATTAGACTTTTTTAACTCTTCGTTAGATTGTCGTAATGCGTCTTCGTATTCTTTGCGAATAGTTACGTCCCTGAAATTGATGACTATTCCTTTTATGGCTTCATCATGCAACATATTAATAGCTGCACCTTCGCACCAGATGACTGTGCCATCCTTTCGTATCTGCCTGTAAGTATGGTCAATCGTTTTACCCGGATTATGCAGTACCTTCTGGAAAACCTCCCTGGCCTGCAGTCTATCCTCTTCATGAATCCGGCTAAAGGCTTCTCTACTCATTATCTCATCAACCGTGTAGCCGGTAATACGTTCAATGGAATTACTGGCATAGGTAAGCTTCAACTTTTCATCTACCACTAAGATAGCATCTACGGCATTTTCAATGAGTGAGCGGAATTTATGCTCACTATTCTTCAATGCCTCCTCAATCTCTTTACGCTGTGTAATATCTGAAGTAAAACCATCGAGCCTTATAACCTTCCCATTCTCATCCAAAGTAGGAGTAAGCTTCGATTCCATCCAGCGGATGCTCCCATTTCTATGATGTATGCGATAAATATTAACAATCGGCTTACCTTGATCTAATGGCACCTGATTTGCCGCAATAACATGCTTATCCTCATCCAATATCACATCAAACCAAAGATTTGCGTTCTTTTCGAACTCTTCTACTGTATAACCATAAACCTTTTCACAAGCAGAGGACATCTGTAAGAGCTGGTAAGTTCTCATATCAATGGAATAGAAAACTTCCTGCATATTCTCGAACAATGTCCTGAGATGGTCATTTGCTAATTTGAGATCGCTTTCTGCTCTTTCCCTTTCCGTTATATCCTGAACTGTACCGATCATTCTGACAGGCCGGCCGGTAATTTTATCATATATTATCTCAGCTCGTTCATTAACTACCTTTTCAATATTATCGGGTAATACGAGCCTATGAGTAACATCATAAATACATCCCGTTGCCAAGGCATTGCCTAAAACAACCATAATGTGCTGCTGATCTTCTTCGGGAATGCGGCTGTAGAACAGATCATTATTAATTTCAGAGCCGGGCTCAAAACCAAATATGCGATAAGTTTCTGTAGACCAGTAATGCCTGTTCTTTGTCCAGTCATCTAAATCAGGAATGTCCATTTCCCAGCTACCTATCTTAGCTATGCGCTGGGAGGTCTCTAAATGGACCGTATTTTTTATTCTTTCATTGTCCGGTCCTTGCTCGCAAGCATGTACCACGGCTTTTAAAATGTCATTAACATCGGCAGGTAAGTCATCATTTTTTTTCAAACGATCTTTAATCTGCCAGAGCAAACGATTATCAATCATGGGCGCATAACATTCTTAAAAAAAATCCAGGAAGCGAGCAGGAATTGAAAAACAAACCCCGCTTTTAAACCTGTTCCGAATAACAAAATATGTAACTGTATAAACTTATGAATTATAAGTGAGAAAACAAAGGCCAGGCAAGGATTTTGGCTTAAAATAAATTTTTATTTATGTGAAAAATATGACATGTGGCAATTTGAGTTTTTTGAACATCAAACATTTATTATAACAACAGTTGCAAAAAACGAGGAGTAACTTAGTCATTATGTATTATTCAAAAACGCAAATACAAAACTAACCTTAGCGCTTTGTTCAATTGGCGAATAATCATTTGTTAAAATGAACAAATTAGGTGTATCATATATGCGGTTCGTAAGATTGCTTCGCTACCGCTCGCAATGACGGTAGTTAACGTTATCTACGCGTCACGCCATTCTTTGCCAGTCATGTTGATGAAGACGTCTTCGAGGTTGGCGCCTTTTACTTCTTTTTTTCGCTGGAAGCCGGTGGCGAGTAGTTTATCGATGAGTCCGTCGGGGGTGTCTATGGCTATTATTTCGCCACTGTCCACTATGGCTACGCGCTCGCAAAGCTCTTCGGCTTCGTCCATGTAGTGAGTGGTGAGGACTACTGTGGCACCTCTTTCGCGCACTTGCTTTATGAGGTCCCAAAGGTTGCGGCGTGCCTGGGGATCGAGACCTGTGGTGGGCTCGTCGAGAAATATGATCTTAGGCTCGTTAATGAGGGTTGTAGCAATAGAGAAGCGTTGCTTCTGACCGCCTGATAATTCTTTATACTTGTTCTTTGCTTTTTCCCTGAGGTTAACCGTATCCAACAAAGCCATAGGGTCAACCGTGCGATTGTAGAGACCTGCAAACAGCTCGATGATCTGCTTAAGATTCAGATTGGGGTAATAGCCGGCGGCCTGCAATTGTACACCGATGATATTCTTAATAGCCTGAGGCTCTTTGTCGAGATTCATGCCGTCTACCCAAATCTCACCACTGGTCTTATCCCTGAGTGTTTCAATGATCTCGAGCGTAGTTGTTTTACCTGCGCCATTAGGACCTAACAAACCAAATATCTCCCCTTCCTTTACCTCGAAGCTGATACCTTTTACCGCTGTAAATTCGTCGTACTTCTTTACCAGGTTGCTAACCCTTATTATCACCTCTGCCATAAGAATAATCTAATAATGCTGCAAGTTACACATGAATACACAATGCAGCGAAACTTACTTTTCTATTAAAAAACAACTTCTATGTAACCTACCCTGAAAATCGAAAGGCGTAGTGATGCCTGTGATATCCTTTACATTGACTGCAGGGATGTTATCCCTGTCCAGCACAAAATTGCGATAGTTGTTGCTGAAATATATGTGCCCGGTATCTGTGCAGGCGCGCAGCAGCTTTTTTAATAATGCTACATGATCGCGCTGGACATCGAATGTGTCATCCATCCTTTTACTGTTGGAAAAGGTAGGCGGATCGCAAATGATGATGTCATAAAAGTCTTTGGGCATATCGCTATTGATCCATTCCATGACGTCAGCCTGGATAAACTGATGCTTTTTGTCGTCATACAGCTTATTGTACTGCATGTTGCGCTTAGCCCAGTTGAGGTAGGTTTTGGAAAGGTCAACAGATGTAACGATAGATGCCCCACCCTTAGCCGCATAAACACTAAAGGAGCCGGTGTAACAGAAGAGATTGAGCACACGCATACCCTGCGCCTCATCCCGCACCATACCGCGCGTGATACGGTGATCCAGGAACAGACCAGTATCCAGGTAATCCGTAAGATTGATAATGAAATTCAGCCCGGCCTCAGGCACAATGCGTTCTACCTTTTGTTCGGCAAATTTCTCATATTGCCCCTGGCGGCCTGCCTTGCGCTGCCTCTGCTTCATGAAAATATGCTCCTCGTCTACCTCTAACACCGTTGCAATGACCTTTCTGCAGGACAGCAGCCACTGCTCGTGCTCATCATCCTCCATGCCATGACGGCGCTTGTATTCGGCGGCATGCACCACCCCATTATACCACTCGATAGCAAAGGGAAACTCCGGTAAATCATGATCGTAAAAGCGGTAACAGGCCACCTCCTGCCTGCGGGCCAGCTTGCTGTAATGCTTGTAGACCTTGCGCAGGCGGTTTTCAAACATCAGGAGTTTTTCGTCTGTATTCAATATGTTTTTGCTTAAAAAGCCAAATTTAATAAATAGCTCATAGCCAGAGTGCAACAAGCTTTGAAATGAAAATATTGTTAATTTATTGAAATAAGATAAAGAGACATTTGCTTTAATCAGGATTAGTTTAATACTTTTGCAAACCGAGAAAGAGCAAATGATCAAAAAGCTCCATATTGTTGTTATCCTTGTACTCCTGCTAATAGCCGTGTCATTATCTTCTTTTGGCAATAGCGGCTCAAGTGAATCCATTGATAAATACCTGGTGCAGGACAGTGCATTATTGAAGTCGCAAATGGACCTGGATATAGCACCAACAAAAGCTGTCTCTTTTTTCAACAAAGGAAAATTTCCAACCAAGAACAAGTTTGTCATAAGGATAAAAGCACTAAACGACTATACGGGCTTAGGGCTACCTGCCATAGCACCGACCATCGTTTTTTCAAAAGTCCTTTTTGCCAAACATTATTTTGCGCTATACCGTTCCCATATCAGCGCAATACTGAATGATCTCTATCTGCTGAGAGGTCCACCTGCGTCTGTGTGCTAAGCAAGCATTCTTGCACATAATAATTAACAGACATTAACACATACTTTTAAGTATTACATATTTTTATGACGCAATTTAAAAAAATGCGCATCGTAAAAGGGTTGCAAGCCGGAGTTATATGCATATTATCATGTATATATCAGCCGAGTCATGGGCAAACACTGAGTCTTTACGATGCTGTAAATAAAACATTAACCAATTACCCTCTTTTGCAGGAGCGCCAGGCAGAAGTAGCCGCCGGGAAAGCTCACATAAGAACAGTGGAAGGAGACAGGCTACCTTCATTAAAACTTCATGACCAGGTAAACGTAGGTACTGCAAACAGTGATGTAGGCTCATTCTTCCCGATGGGTGTGGTGGTACCTACAGCGGGATCTATACGTCCGGAAAACGTATCGACCGCGGCGAGCGGGAATATAGCAGTATCGCTGCTGGAATGGCAATTCTACACTTTTGGCTATTACAATGCGCAAAAAAGGCAAGCTGAAGCATCACTTGCCGTAAACCAGGCGCGCTACAACAGCGACCGCTACCTACTGACAGAAAACATTATATCACTATACCTGGACTGGCTGAAAAAATACCGCCTGCTACAAATAGAAAGTGAAAACCTGGACAGGGAAAGAACCGTACTGAACGCAATAACAGCTAATGTGCGCAGCGGCCTGAAACCAGGTGTGGACAGCAGCACCGCCAACGCTGAATATACCAGGAACTATATAACATACCTGCAGGCGGCCAATGCCTACCAGGCAGACAAAATAGCAATAGCCAACTATTCGGCAACGGACACTAATGCAACAACTCCTGATACAAGCATCTTTGCAGACAATAACCTGCAAAAGCTACTTAGTGTGCAGCCGACAGATAGCCTAACACTGGCCCACCCGCTGCTGGACTACTACCAGAAACAATATGACCTGCAAGTAGCCAATAACAAAACGATATCGAGGAAATTCCTACCCCGATTCTCACTGGAAGGTGCGGCATGGATGCGCGGATCAAGTATTTCACCTGAAGACGTTTACTCGTCAAACCTTGCAGACGGGTTGAGCTACAACCGATATAACTACCTGGCCGGCCTGGCTGTAACCTATGACCTCTTTGACCTGAAGCGCAGACATGATGAGCTGGCAGAAGGAAAATACAATGCTATGGCCATGAAAAGTGCGCTGCAAACCCAAACAGTGGACCTAACCAAACTAGGCCAGCAAGTGGACGTATCATACGCCAACACCCTGCAAAAGCTAAATGCGCTGCCAGTAGAATTACAATCTGCACAACAGGCTTATCAGCAACAGATAGCATTATACAAATCAGGGTTAAATACGCTGATAGATGTGACCAATGCGCTGTATGTGCTGAAACAAACTGAAACTGATATGGTGCTGACGCAGGATGACCTGCTGCAATTACTTTACATGAGAGCCGGCCTTAGCAATCAGCTGGACCTTTTCTTACAAAACTTTAAACAATAATTTATGAGCTTAGTATCAAGCTCGCTGAAAAGGCCAATAACAGTACTGGTAATAGTCGGTGCGTTCTTTTTGAGCTCCTTTTTAGCGATCAAATCCATACCAATAGATATATTTCCTAAACTAAACCTTCCTACTATATATGTAATAGAACCGTATGGCGGTATGACACCGCAGCAGATGGAAGGCTTTTTTGCAACAAGGCTACAGGACCAGTTTCTATATGTGAGTGGTATTAAAAATATTACCAGCCGCAACATACAAGGTATCAGTATCCTGAAGCTGACCTTCTTCGATAATACAGACATGGCGGAAGCATCGGCCCAGGTGGCGCTACAGCTAAACCGTGCGATGAGCTTCTTCCCGCCAGGCGCCTTGCCGCCACAGGTAATACGCTTTGATGCCTCGTCGCTGCCCGTGGGATCGCTAGTATTCAGCAGTAAGACAAGATCGTTGGATGAAATAAATGACTTGGCATCTACCCGTATACGTCCGCTGTTCTCAACTGTACCAGGGCTTTCGGCACCACCGCCCATAGGATCGAACCTGCGCACGGTGATCGTAAACATAGATCCTGACAAACTGAGAAGCTTTAACCTAACGCCTGACGAACTGGTGGAAGCAGTGGCAAAGAATAATGCGATATCGCCATCCGGTAACATTCGTATTGGCAATGTTATGTACATGGCCACAGTAAATTCGCTGGAAGGCAAAGTGAATACATTTGGCGACATACCCATAAAAACAGAAAACGCTAATACTGTATTTCTGAAAGATGTAGGTAAAGTACAGGATGCCGCGGACATAACTACAGGTTATGCCTTGATAAACGGCAAACGCTCTGTGTATATGCCGATAGTGAAAACGGCAGATGCCTCTACCTGGGACGTGGTGCAGAACTTAAAATCCAAGATACCGGAAATGCAGAGTTTGTTGCCTGATGATGTACATATCTCTTATGAGTTTGACCAATCGGTATTTGTGATGAATTCGGTGAAAAGCCTCGTATCGGAAGGTGTGATAGGTGCGATACTTACAGGGCTAATGGTGCTCCTGTTCCTGCAAGACTGGAGAAGCTGTATCGTGGTGATTGTTACCATTCCGGTATCGGTGCTATGCGCTGTGCTGTGCTTGAAGTTAGCTGGTCAGACCATTAATATGATGACCCTAAGCGGGCTGGCACTGGCGATAGGTATATTGGTGGACCAGGCGACGGTGACGATAGAGAACATACACCAGCACCTGGAAATGGGGAAACCCAAGCGGCAGGCCATATTTGACGCGTGTAACGAAATATCGTTCCCATTGCTGCTGATCTTGTTGTGTATCCTGGCGGTATTTGCACCTGCGCTTATTATGCAGGGTGTGCCTAAGGCATTGTTCCTGCCATTGTCATTGTCAATCGGTTTTGCGATGATCGTATCGTATGTATTGGCGCAGAGCCTGGTACCTATATTATCAAACTGGCTATTGAAGGAAGAAAAATTTGCTTATCATCATGGACAGCCACATGCACATGCCGGACTGACCTTTAATGAAATGGAAAGACATGAGGTGACTGAGCATCTGGATAAGGAAAATAAGGAACCTGAAAAGAATGATCGTTTCGAAAGGATAAAGATGGCGTTCCTGCACAGGCTGGAGAAAATGATGCCTCACAGGAAACGCAACGTGATCG